>CALGHC010000099.1 GCA_937915965.1 uncultured Myxococcales bacterium | reverse complement strand
CGCGGCCGCGCAGCGCGTCGGTTCGGCGATGAGACCGGCGCGATCGCCCCAAGCGCGCAGGTGGGCCGGCAGCCGAACGAAGGTCTTCCTTTCGACGTGTTCTGCTGGGCAGCCGGGACCGGCGCGACCGCCGTCGCGCCGGTCGATGGCGACCTCGACGTGCATCGCACAGACGGTAGCTGCGGGGTTGGTGGCGACGAAGAACTCGTCCACGCGCAGCGGGCAAGCCGGCGTGGGTAGATCGCCGGACAGCGCGCAGACGGAACGCGAGACGACCGAGGCTGGCCTGGGCGGCGGTGGCGGGGGCTCGTCCGCGTGCAGGTGGATCAGAACGTCGCGCAGCAGCGGGCCCGCGCCGGTCACACCCGAGACCTCGCGCATCGGCGAGCCGTCGAAGTTTCCGACCCAGACACCGACGGTGTAGCGGCTCGTCCACCCCACCGCCCAGTTGTCACGAAACCCCTTCGACGTTCCGGTCTTGGCAGAGGCGTGGAAGGGCAGCTCGAGCGGACCGTGGCGACCGAATGCCGGCGCGCGCGCCGCCGGATCGGCGAGGATATCGGATATCAACCAGGCGACCTCCTCGGAGAAGACTGACCGCGGCTGTGCGACCGGGGGCTTGGCGACGCTGCCATCGGCGAACCGAATCGCCCGATACAGACGCGGCGGCAGGGCCTGTCCCTTGCGAGCGAAGGTGGCGAGGGCGGCGGTCAGGCCCAGGAGCGTCACCTCGGAATCTCCCAGGGTCAGGGCGAGCCCGTAATGCGCCGGCGTCTTGTCGAGTCCGGCCAGGCCGACGGCGATGAGCGCGTGTTGCAAGCGGCCAGCGCCGACTCGAGCGAGCAGACGCACGGCTGGCACATTGAGAGAGCTCGCCAGGGCGACACGTGCGCGGACCGGGCCGTTGAAGTTCTCGGCGTAGTTGGTCGGCGACCAATCGCCCTGCTCGGTCGCGAAGTGGCTCTCGACGTCGGCGAGGACCGTCGCGGGGCTGAAGCCGGCGGAGAAGGCGACGGCGTAGGTGAAGGGCTTGATGGTCGAGCCGGGCTGACGCAGCGCGATCGCGCCGTTGTTGGCGCCGAGATGGGCGTGATCGTCCCAGCCGCGCGAACCGACCAGGGCGAGCACGTCGGCGCTGGCGTTGTCGAGCACGACGACGGCGCCGTTCGAGACGTTGCGGCCGGCGAGGCGGTTGAGGTGACCGCGGACCAGCGCGGTGACGTCGGCCTGTAGCTGCCGATCGAGGGTGGTGGCGACCTCCAGCGGCCGGCTGGCGAAGGCGTCGCGCTCGCGCTTGATCAGGAGATCAACGAGGTGGGGGGCGTGGAACTCCGGTGGCACGGTGCGCACGACGATCGGCTGCGCGAGGGCCTCAGCGCAGCGGTCGGCGGCGATCAGGCCGTCGGCACAGACGCGGTCGATCAGACGGTGGCTGGCAGCCAACGCACGATCGAGGTGGCGACGCGGGTCGAGTCGCACTGGCGAGCGCGGCAGGACCGCGAGCAAGGCGGCCTCGGCCAGGGTGAGGTCGCGCGCCGGCTTCTGGAAATACGTGCGTGCGGCCTGCTCGGCGCCGCGCACCAGGGCACCGTAGGGCGCAAAACTGAGGTACCAGCCGAGCACGGTGTCCTTGTCGTAGCGGCCATCGATCGCGAGCGCCCTGCCCGCCTCGCGCAGCTTGGCCGGCAGCGTGCGTGACGCCGGTTCGAGCATGCGAGCGACCTGCATGGTGAGCGTCGACGCGCCCGAGACGACGCGGGCCGAGCGTAGATTCGTCCACGCGGCGCGCAAGGCTGCCAGCGGATCGACGCCCACGTGGGCGCGGTAGCGACGGTCCTCGGCGAGCAACGTCATCTCGACCAGGTGCGCGGAGATCTCGCCAAGGGGGACGGCGCTGGCGCGCGTGTGCAGGACGCCGGTGACGGTGCGCAGCGGCGCGCCGTGACGGTCAACGACGCGTGTCGAGGCGTAGCGTTCGAGCAAACGCCGCTCGACGTCGGCGGGCCCAAGGGCGCCGGTGCGCAGAAGGACACAGACGACGAGGAGGCCAACGATGCCGGCGGCGGCGAGCAGCGCGACGCTCCGTCGCGACGGCATTCGACGGCTGGAGCGACTGGAGCGGATGGAGGCCGGCGCGGGGGTCGTCATGGGCGTCGCAGTGTCGCTGCTCGGTGGCGCGACGTCGATGCCCCAGCCGCATGCCCGCCAGGCCCGGGGGCACAAGCTGGCAACGGCCAAGGCGGTTTGGATCCAGACCCGAGCGTTGCGACCGCACCCGCCACGGCTGCCAACCCTTGCGCTACCCCGCCGTCGATCGCAGTCTCGCGCCATGGCGCGTCTGCGAACCAGTGATCATCTCTCCTTCTTCTCGCACCGAGGCGCGGTCTTCCTCTATCACGACCTCCACGGCTTCCTCATCGAGATGTCGCCGGATCTGAGGGATTTCTTGCTGTGGTTCCGCCGGCCCCGGCAGCTGCACGCGGCGCTCCAGTTTCACGCCGCGACCTTCAGCGCCGCCGAGATCGAGGGCTTCATCGAGGTCTTCCGCCAGCATCTGGCGCTGGTCGACGAGCACACAGACGAGCTGGCGATCCTGCTGGACCGCTATCCGCAGCGTGGACCGTGGACGGTGACCTGTCGCGGCGACGAGGACCGCATCGACGCGGTGGTCGGCCGTGGCCCAGCCGCGACGCCACGGCTCCTGCACTTCGACGACTGGGAGACCGCGCTGTGGCGCTTGATCGACGGTCGACGGACCGGCCGCGAGCTGGCCGGGCTCGTCGCGGCCCGCGTCGCGGATGGTGACGCGCTCAATCGCGTCATGCGGACCATCGCGGCGTGGACTCACAGCGAGGTGCAGCTGCTGCGGGTCGCCGAGCTGTCGGCGGACTGGTACCTGCGCGGCCGGCCGGCGCCGCCCTATCTCGCCAGCACAATGCCCTGGTCTCGCCTTGAGGACCGCGCCCAAGCCGGCGCCAACCCATTCCTGCGCGGCGGCGTCGTCGACCTCGGCGCCTGGCACGCGACCGATATTGATGACGCCGAGGTCCAGTTCGAGGAACGCGAGACGACGCTCTCGCACCTGTTTCGTATCCCTCACGCCGCCCTGGGTGGGCTGACCTACGCGATCCGCCTGGCCGACGCGCTGGTCGAGCGCGGCCTCATCGACGATCAGACCCGCGTCGTCGCCGAGGTCGGCGGCGGTACCGGCATCCTCGCTGCCGGATTGATCGACTGGTGGACCGCCCGCGACCCGCAGGGGTCGGCGTCGCTGCGCTACCAGATCATCGACCGCAGCCCTGCCCTGGTCGCCGCGCAGACGCTTCGCCTCAGCGCCCACCAACGCCGCGCGTCGGCAACGGTCGGCGACGCCGAGGCCCTCGACCTGGCCGACGCCAGCGTCGATCTGCTGATCAGCAACGAGGTCATCGCCGACCTGCGCACGGCGATCATACAGCGCGACGATCTCGCCGAAGGCGATGACGAGGCGATCGAGATGCTCC
>CALGHC010000098.1 GCA_937915965.1 uncultured Myxococcales bacterium | reverse complement strand
CACCGGGGACCTGGATCCTCGAGACGCCCGAGGCCGAGCGCCGCCTCGCGGGGCGGGTGCCGCTGGCATGCCTCGATCTCAAGCCGAAGAGCCGCGAGGCCCTCGATCGGCTCGCCATTCGAACCGTCGACGATCTGATCGGCTTGCCCGCGACCGGCCTGCAAGAGCGCTTCGGTTCGGCGCTCGCCCGACTCCACCGCCTCGCCAGCGGCGAGCTGCACGAGCCCTTGCGCGCTTGGCAGCTCGAGGTGCCGGTCATCGAGGTGTTCGACTTTGACGAGGCCGAGTTCGACGCCACCCGTCTGCTCTTTCTCGTCAAGGGGCGGCTGCCGCGTCTGCTCGGGGCGCTGTGTGACCGCAGCGCGGTGCTCACCGAGCTGGAGCTGCGTCTGGACTTCGAGTCCCTCGCCCGGGGGCGGCGGCCGCCGCGGCAGACCGAGCTGATCCGCCCCGCCGAACCGGGCCTCGACGAGGCGCTGATCATCGACCTCGTGCGCCTGCGCCTGGACGGGGTCGCCTTTCCCTCGGGCGTCGTGCACGTCGAGCTTGAGGCGCGCGGCCAGCCTGCGAATCACGAACAGGTGCGCTTGTTCCGTCGGCAATCACGCCGCGACCTGGACGCCGCCAACCGCGCCCTGGCCCGCCTGCGCGCCGAGCTGGGCAACAGCGCGGTCGTGCGCGCCGACCTCGTCGATGCCCACCTGCCAGAGGCCTCGGTGCGCTGGCGGCCGCTCGAGCGTCTCGGTTCCGCTCGGCCTCGTCGGGTCGCCCTCGCGCCCCTCGTTCGCCGTCTGCTGCGCCGCCCAGAGGCGCTGCCCGCCCAACCCCGGCAGGTGCGCGACGACGGCTGGCTGGTCCGCGGTCTCGATCACGGATCGGTGATCCGCGACGACGGCCCTTTCCTCGTCTCGGGGGGCTGGTGGGCCAACGAGGTACAGCGGGAGTATCACTTCGCCGAGACTCAGCGTGGCGATATTTTGTGGGTATTTTGGGATGGGCGCCGACGTCGGTGGTTCTTGCACGGGCTGGTCGAGTAGGCGGCGGACTAGCTCGTCGCGCAGTTCGTTGCGCAGCTGGTCGCGTAGCTACTTCAGCCAGATCACGCCGCGCTGCTGGTGGGTGTCTTTCTTCCAGGCGCCGTTGCCGTGCCCGGTGGTGAACAGCCACAGGCAGCCTTGGCCATTCCAGCCGTCGGCGAGCAGGCCCATGTGGCGCGAGGTGGCCACGGTCTCGCCGCCCTTGACCGGGTGATCCCACATGTCCCACCAGCCGTAGCTGCCGTCGCCCTGATGGGGGAAGTCGTCGGCCTTGGCGTCGTAGCTATCCTTGGCGAGCTTGAAGGTCGTGCCGAAACCGCCCACCGCGTAGCCGCTGATGACGGTACCGTCGCCCCAGACCTTTGAGTTGCGCATCGCCAACCACAGGTCGAAGTCCTTGGGCGGCGCGTTGCGGCGCTGGAAATAGGTGCCCGCCGCAGAGTTGTTGCACGCGTTGCCGCTGAGATCCACGCGTACGTTCTGCACGTCGCTGCCGTGGTAGAGCGCGTTGGTTCGAGCCCGGCTCAGGAAGGCCATCGTGCCGGTCGCCGGCGCGGTCGCGTCGATCAGCTTGGTCGCGTTGACGTCATCGACCGGGTTGAGGATGAGGGCGCGGTAGTCGGCGTCGGACAGGCTGGAGTAGTCGCCGGCCGCGGTCTTTGCCATCAGCGTCCAGCCACCACCGTCGCGGGTCATGTCGCAGAAGAGCTGGAGCGGCGCGAGCGGCCCGTCGGCGTCGGGGTCGATCCAGTAGGCGCCGTCCTTGAGCGCAGGGTCGGCCTTGTGCAAGGCGTGGCACGACGCCACCGCGCTGCCGGCGCTGGCGCCGGGCTGCTGACAACCATCGGCCGTGCACGTGCCCGTGTCGCACCAGCTGCCCTTGCCCTGGCACAGGCCGAGGTCGCCGCAGTCGTCGGCGATGGGCTGACCGCATGGCGACGAGTCCGCCTGCTTGCACACGCCGGTGCACGAGGAGATGCGCCGCCAGCCGCTGCCGTCGCAGAAGTGGAGGCGCTTGGTGCCGGCGTCGAGGACGACCTTGCCGAGCTGGCCGGCGCCGCACGGCGCCGCGGCGATGTCGACGCCCTCGAAGCGGCCGCCCGAGAAGACGCTGTCGTTCAGGTCGAGTCCGCTGGTGACCACGAGCTTGCCGTCGACGGTGCCCCCGCCGCTGGAGACGAAGGCCGCCTTGGTCTGGGACGAGAGCTGCACGAGTGATACGCAGCCGGTACAGGCGAGATCGTCCGCGGTGGTCGCGCTGTCGGCCTTCTTGGCGGTGTCGGCGACCGTGGCCGAGGCCGCCTTCTCGGCGAGAACCGCCGTCTCGGCAGCCTTGGCGACGTCGGCGCTCAGGGCGCTCAGGGCGCTGGTAGCAGGACCGCCCTTGCTGTCGGAGCCGGCGTAGGTGAAGGCGACGTGCTTGATCTCGACGGCGTTGGTCGCGATGTGACCCGCCTGGACGCAGCCCGAGCAGTCGAGTCCGGTGGCGCCGCCGCCGGGCGTGGTCGCGGCCGCATAGCCGAACGTCGCCGACGCGGCCGCCTTCGCCCAGGTGGCGCGTGGGGTCGCGACGATCGGCGCGCGCGGAAGCTCGGCGCTCGTGTCGACGGCGACGCCAAGCCACAGGGGCGTGCCCGACGTGATCAACTCGTCATCGAGCGGGTCGTCCTCGGTCGCGCCGATGGTCAGGGCGAAGAAACCAGACGACACGGCGATCGACTTGTA
>CALGHC010000097.1 GCA_937915965.1 uncultured Myxococcales bacterium | reverse complement strand
GCTCTCGGCGAGGGCCGGCCGATCCACCAGATGCGCGTCCTGCTGCCGCCGCGCAAACCGCCCGAGGGAAGTGATCCGGCTCTGTTCGAGACCGCCGACAAGGTGCGCGAGCAGGAGCCGATTCGTCGCGCCGCGCGCCTGTTGCGCGCCGCAGGCGGCTCACACGCCTCGACCTTCCTGGGCCAGGCCAAGGACTCGCTGGCCGAGCTGCAGCAGGCTGACGATCGGGCCCTCACAGAGCGTCTCCAACGAATCGGTATCGACTGGCGCTTGGGCGCGCCCGTGACCAACCGGTCGCTTTGGTTGCGTATTGCTCGCCCATCGGAGGGCTTCGCTTCGCTCGCCGGCGGTATCCTGCGGATCTCCGTGACGGTGCGCAACGACGGCGATCGGCCGTTTCATCGCCTCCACCTCCTGACCCGCTCCCAGGACAGCGCCTTGGACGGTCACGAACAGGTGATCGGCCGCCTTGCCCCTGGCCAGAGCCGCACCGTGCATCTTGCCATCCGCCTCTCGCGTCGGCATCGCGATATGGTCGCGCCCATGCGGATCGAGGCGGCGCAGGACGGCGTGCCCACCGGCGTCTCCGATGAGATCGAGGTCACCGTCGAGGGCCGCCCTCGACCCGACTTCTGGTTTCGCTACGGATTCGACGATGGCGCGGCCTTGGCGGGCGACGCCGTCGCACCCGCCGAGGCGACTGCCGGTGGCGACGTGGCCGACGGCTGGCTACAGGCCGGCGAGGCAGCGCTGGTCCGCGTCGAAGTTCGCAACCCGGGTCCCGGCGACGCGCGTTCGGTTGTGGCGACCCTGCGCAGCCTGTCCGGCCGTCGATTGCACCTCGACGACGGGCGGGTTGAGCTCGGCAAGCTCGCCGCCGGCGCGACCGGCGAGGCGGTCTTTCACATTCGCGGCACCGAGCATCGGGGGCGTGGCGCCAGCGGCGGCGCCCAGCTGCGGGCTGTCGACCTTCTTCAGGCCGAGTTGGTACTTACCGACGAGACGCTTGGCACGAAACGTACGCAGCGCATCGTCTTGCCGTGGTCGCGCGCGCCGGTGCAAGGCGCCGGCTCGGTGGCTCACCAATCGATTCGCAGTCGAATGGTGCGGGCTGCGCGCCATTGGGATCGCACGCCCACCATCCTGCTTGGTGCCGATGGACCTGATCGGCGCGGCCTGTTCGCGCCGTTGTCGGGTCGCTGCCTGCTACGTCTTGAGGGTCGGGCGACCTTCGAATCGGACGCACCGCAGCGTCGGTTCGTCACCGTGTCCGTGGCTGGCGTGAAGCGGACCTACCACGCCGGTCACGGTCGCGAGCTGTTTGGCTTCGTTGCCGACCTCGACCTCGACAGCGGGCTGAACGCGGTTACAATCCAGGCCCAGGCCGGCCCGGACCGTGTCGCGCGCAGGCGGTTGCTGGCACACTGCCGACCCGGCCGCGAGCCACGACCTTGACCGGCCAGGCCAGCATCCGGGGCCCTGCTCGCGCTGTCCCGACAATCGACCGAGGGCCTCTGCCCGCCGCCAGGAGATCACGATGATGCGAACGACCCCGCGAGACGCGCGCCGCCCAGCCGGTATGTGGTTGGCACTGGCCGCCGGGCTTGCACTCCTCACCATCGCCCCGGTCGCTGTGGCTCAGCCCGCTGTAGATCGCGCCGCCATCGAAGAGAAGCGCAAACGTGACGAGGAGCAGCGCCAGGCGATCGAGGCCGCCAAAAAGAAGAAGCTTGAGGAGAGCGGCGAGCAGGCCGAGCTGCGCAAGCGCGACGAAGAGAAGGCCGCCAGGCGCGGCGAGGCGCTGCAGCGGGCGCAGATGGCTCAGAGCGCCGCTTCTCGCCGCCAGAACCGCAAGGCGATGGAGTTCATGAACGCGGCGTGGATGCTTGACCCGCAGAACATGAACTACCCGTTCTTTACTGCCGCACTGGCCGAGGCGAATAACGAGTCCGAGCTCGAGTTCACCGCCTACGCCGCCTTCGAACGGGTCGCCAATCACATGTTGGAGCAGTTTGGTGACGCCGATCATCCCATGAAGGCGACGCTTATCGAGCGCAAGCTCAAGGCCAGCGAGCGCGTGCGCCTCCTGCGCGAGAAGTTCTCCTCGGGTGTGGTTCGCCTCTCGAGCGTTCCGGATTCGTGCGACATCCTGCTCGACGGCGCCTGGGTCGGCCAGGGTTCAGGCCAGCTCGAAGCGCTGGTCGGCTCGCACAAGGCGGAGGCCTATTGTGTCGGCTTCTATCCCTTCGAGCAGCCGATCATCGTCCGTGCCGGCGATCCGGCGAACATCGTGCTTCGGCCCAACCCTGTGCCGTTCTACGGCAACGTAGTCGTCGAGTTGCAACCGTCCGATGGCGTGACGATCTTCTTTGATGACGTTTCCGTCGAGCAGCGCCTCGCCGACAAGCCGACCAAGGACGGCAAGATCGCGGGCAAGGGGACGCGCAAGAATCCCTATCGGCTCCTCGCGCGCAAGTGGATCATCCGATTTCATAAGGACGGCTACGACCGCTGGCACCGTCGCCTGACCGTCACCCGCGACGGCACGGTGATGGTCCAGGCCAAGCTCGAGAAGATGAGCGAGGCCATCGAGCGGGAGTAGATCCGGGGACCGCGTTTTGAATCACCCCGTGACCGCGGCCGGCGTGACCCGGTGGTGGCGGCCGCTGACTCCATTCGTGCGTTTGCTCGCGCTTGCCCGCGACACCGTCGTCGCTGTCGCTCGTGGCCGGGGCAGCCCCGGTGCGACGCTGGCGCAGATGTACGCGATCGGCAACCGATCGGTCCTGTTCATCACCGTGACCATCGGCTTCCTGGGGATGATCCTCGTCTATCAGGTCGCCACCCAGGTGCAGGCCATCCTGCCCGACTTCTCGATGATCGGCCCGGCCTTCCTCGAAGTGCTCATCAAGGAGTTCGCGCCAACCATCAGCGGCCTGATGATCGCCACCCGGGTCGGGTCGGGCATCGCCGCCGAGATCGGCTCGATGGTTGTGACCGAACAGGTCGACGCCCTGCGAATGAGCAACGCCGACCCGGTCGAGTACCTGATCGCGCCCCGCTTTGTCGCGTGCGGCCTGATGATGGTCTGCCTGACGATCTACGCCGTCCTCGTCGGCGAGACGACCGGGATGCTCACCGGCTGGTTGGGGTTTGGCATCCACCCGATGACCTTTCTGTCGACGCGCATGGTGTCGACCGAGGGCATCGTCTCGGGGCTGCTCAAGGCCTTCTGCTATGGCTTGACGATCCCGCTGATCGCCGGTCAGGCCGGGCTGGAGGCCTCGGGCGGCTCGGAGGGCGTCGGTCACGCGACGACACGGGCGGTCGTCAACGCATCGTTCGCGGTGGTCGTCCTCGACTTCCTGTTGTCGGGCCTGATATTTGCTATCTTCTAGCGCCTCGCACGCGGTCGCAGGCCGCAGCCATGGAGTCGGGATGACAGCCACGTTCGATGCGCTCCGGCTCGATTCGTCCTCGCATCGCTCGCCGGACGTCGTCGCTTCGCGGCTCCCCGCAATCCGGCCTCTTGCCCTGGTCTTCTGGCTCGCGCTGCTTGCCGTGGGCAGCCCGACGCTGGCGGGCTGTTCAGACGAAGACGGTGCCGCCTCGGGCAACCCGACCGCCCAAAAGGATGGCGAGAACCCAGGCTTCGAGGTGGTCGGCGGATTGGGCGACGCGGCCGATACCACGGTCGCAGCCGGCGACGGCGCCAGCGAAGACACCGCCGTCGACGCGGCGATCGAGGAAGGCGCATTTGGCTGGCCGTGTCTCAGCAACGAAGAGTGCGATTCGAGCTTCTGCATCCCGACCACCAAGGGGGACATCTGCACGGTGGGCTGCATCGACAACTGCCCGGACGGCTTCAAGTGCGGCGGCGTCGTCCAAAACAACGACGTCGTCTACATCTGCATCGATGGCTACGCGCAGCTGTGCGATCCCTGTTCGGGCAACGTCGAATGCAACTCCGCTGGCGAAATCGACAACGTCTGCGTGTCGTACGGCAACGATGACCCCCTCGTAAAAACCTCCTCATCTGCGCACCACACCCGCACTTTCCCGCC
>CALGHC010000096.1 GCA_937915965.1 uncultured Myxococcales bacterium | reverse complement strand
CGGGCCAAGGCCGACGGCAAGGTGACCCCGCGCGAGGCCCGCCGCATCGAGCGCAAGCAGGACAAGGCGAGTCGCCGCATTCATCGCGCCAAGCACAACGACCGCAAGAGGTAGACCGCAAGAGGTAGAACGGCCCGCGCGCCCGAACCACCGTTCGGGCGAGCAGCCGTGATCTCGAAGACTTGCCATGTGGCTGGCACCTTTCCGGCACCTTTCCGGCGACCCTTCGGCGCTTGTCCGCGCAACCCGCAGCCACTACTCTGGCCCTGGAACAGCTACCGCCGCTGACCAGGAGCCGCCATGTCGAGTCTTCCAGCTACCCGTCCCGCTCGCCTCGCCGGCCTCGCGCGCCCCGACCGTCCCGCCGGTCAAGCCGGTCTAGCCGGTCGACACCGCCTCGGCGGCCTGGCCCTCGCCGTCCTCGTCGCGGTGGTCTGCGCGCCCTCGCTTGCGTCCGCGGTGACCCTGCCCATGCAAGGCGCGCTGCGCACCGCCGGCGGCGGTCCCGTCGCCGACGGCAAGTACATCCTCTTTCCACGACTCTACGACGCCCCGGACGCCGACAAGCCGCTGTGGGAAGAGGTCATCAACGGCGTCGAGGTTCAGGGAGGCGTCTTCGCCATCGTGCTTGGAACGGGCAAGGCGCCACTCGACGCGGCCCTCCTCGACGGCTCGCCACTTTGGATCGGCGTGCAGGTCGGGACCGAGCCCGAGCTGCCGCGCGTCGCGCTCGGTCGCGTGCCGTTCGCAGTGCGGGCCGATGTCGCCGACCAGGCCGATTCCCTCGCATGCTCGGGCTGCGTTGAGGGCGTCATGATCGCCACCAGCACGATCACTTCGGACAAGGTCGCCTTCACGTACGCTGGATCAGCCGAGAAGGACGGCGCCGCGACCAAGGCGTTGGCCCTGGCGTGCACCGGCTGCGTCACGGGCGAGATGATCGCCGACGCGACGGTCGCCGCGGCCAAGCTCGTTCAGGGCGCGGGCAGTGGCCTCGACGCCGACCGTCTCGACGGCTTTGACAGCGCCGAGCTGGTGCGTCAGGACGAGCTCGCCAAGCTCGCCAACGTCGCCTTCACCGGCCAGTACGCCGACATCGAGGGGCTGCCCAAGCTCGCCACGGTCGCCACCACCGGCGCCTACGCCGATCTGAGCGGCGGCCCCGACCTGGCGCCCTACGCCAGCAAGGCCGAGGCCAACACGTTCGCCCAGAAGCAGACCCTCGACGGCGGCGCGGCGCTGGGCGCCGACATGGACTTCGCCGGCAAGCAGGCCCTCAACTTCCGCTACCACGTCGCCGCCAAGGATCCTGGGGTCTGCGACGCTGCCGGAATCGGTCTGGTCTACTACAACACCCAGGCCAAGGCGCTGCTCCTCTGCGACGGCGAGACCTTCAAGCCGATCGCCGTCCTGCAGACCTACGGCACCAAGGCCGATCCCGCCGTCACCTGCAAAGACCTGCACGCCAAGTTGCCGGCCTCTGCTGACGGGCTGTACTGGATCGCACCCGATGGCAACCCAATCCAGGTCTGGTGCGACATGACCCTCGATGGCGGCGGCTGGACCGTCTTCGCCCACGCGCCCACCTACGCCAAGGGCAACGCTTTTGCGCTTTGGAAGGACGAGCTCGCTCCCGGCAACCTCACCACCGGTTGGAACCAAAGCGGCGCAGCGAAGGCCGTCACCAAGCCTTGGTTCGAGACCTTCCGCGGGCTGTATCGCTACCTCGAAGACCAGCCCAGCATCCCGCAGACTGGCCAGCAGTTCACCGTCTGGGTCGACTACGAATCCAAGAAGGGTCTGCGCGTCATCGGCGACCTGACCAGCACCAGCTTCGCGGCGAACTGGGGCGTCAAGACCAGCGAGGGCGCGGTCTGCACCGACTGGTATTCGCTCTTCAACCAGTTCTGGAACACCTTGGCCACGGGCGCGAGCGGCGGCAAGGGCAACCACGGCTACTGCGGATTCTACAACCCCGGCGTGTCGTCCGAGGGCTGGTGCGCGCAGTCGTATGCGGTCAGCGGCTGCAACCGAGGCGGCTACGGCAAGTACCTGTGGGCCTGGTACATGGTGCGCTAACCGGGTCCGCCGTGCGCTAGCCGAGGTACATCGTGCGCTAGCCGAGGTACATCGTGCGCTAGCCGAGGCGATCACCAATCGTCGGCGGCATCTTCGTTTTCGCCTTCATCCTCGCCTTCGAGGGCCTCGCGGGCGTCGCGCGTGTACTTCGTGAGGCTCGGCACGATGGCCGCCGCGGCCACGCTGACGACCGCAGCGGCGATCCCGCCACCGACTTCGCGCGAGCCGAGCGCCTCGAAGCGCAGGCTGCCATCGGTCACGCGCACCGCCATGCGCGCGTAGGGGTCGTCGCCGAGGTCTTTGAGGGCGGCGCCCACAGCCTCCTGCATGACCGCCGTCTCCTCGTCGACGCCGAATACGCCGGCGAGTTTGCCGACGCTCTGCAGGATGCCGACGATGGGCCGCAGGTCGAGGCCGTAGCCCAGGGCGGTTGGCCCATCGAGCATCTCGCCCAGGGAGGTACCCTTGAGGGATTCGCCGGCGCTGCGTGCGAAGGCCGCCTGCAGGGCGTTGCTGTCGGGGCCGGCGACGAAGCGCTTGCCGTCTCGCACGATGACCGCTGAGATCGACATGACCTGCACGCTGTAGCCCTTGCGACCCTCGACCTCGGCCTCGGCGATGGCGTCGCCGCCGAGCAGGCCGCGGCCCATGTTGGCGAGGCGCGCGAGCAGGCTGTCCGCCCCCTTGGGGTCGTCGATGCCGATGACCGCGAGCCAGTAGGGCGCGGCCTTGCCGCCGGTCATCATGGTCGTGACCGTGCTGGCGAGGTCGACACCCGCGCAGACGTGGCCCGAGAGCGCCGCCGTCAGGTCGCTCCAGCTCATGCCGGCGGCCATCGCTGCGAGCGCGGGGCCGCCCTGGATGGTCGAGCCGTGCTCCTTGCGCAGATCTTCGGGCAGCATCGCGAGGATGCCCGTCGTCAGGTTGGCCAGGTCGATCGACAGACGCGCGCCGACCCAGCCGTCGCGTGGGATCAAGCCCGCGCAGTCGGGCGCGGCGCCGTCGGGCACGAGCACGTCGGCGAGCGCTTTGTGGCCGGCGTCGCTCGTCACCAGATCCGCGACCAGCCCGCGGGGGCCCACCCGCATGCCCGCGCCCGCCACCAGGGTCGCGACGTGGTCGAGCAATGCGCGCGCGTCGGCCTCGCCGCCGCCCCAGGCCGCCGCCGCGTTCTGCACGCCGCTCATTGGCGTCCAACTCGTCAGCCAGGGGTCTTCGGCATCCGCGAACGCTTTGCGCCAGCTCTCATCGTCGGCCAACGTCGACCCCGACGCGACTAGGAAGGCACCGAAGTTCCCCTTCAGCTTGGTGATGGCGCCCTCGTCGATGTCGTCCTTGTCGAGGGGAGCCACCGCGAGCAGGTCGCCCCGGCGGCCGACGATCAGGGACTCGCCCGCGACGCTGATGACGACGGCGCTCGTGCTGTCGAGGTCCCCCTCGACGGCGACGTTGAACTGCTTTTCGACCCACGCCTTGAGCTTCGCGGAGTCGGTGACGCGGGCGAGCAGCACGGGCGCTGGCCGGGTGACGCCGTGGCGGGTGACTCCCAACCTGCTGTCGAGAACGATGGCGAATCCGCCCGTCGGGTCGACGCCGGCGAGCGCCCAGCCCTCCGCCGTCGACGGGTCGAAGCCGATGATCGCGGTGAGGCCCGGGCGGTCGAGCTTGCCCTCGAGGCCCTTGCGCACGCTCTCGGGCAGGGCGCCGACCTGGTCGAGGACCTCGGCGATGCGCAGGTGCGGGTTTGTCACCGCGAGCGCGCTGACCGTGGTCTCGGCGTCGAGGCTGGCGACGATGCCGCCGCCTTGCACACATCGTGTGCACAGGAAGACGCTCGCACCCGCGACCGCGACGAGCGCAGCGACTACGACGACGGCGATGACGGCGTTGTTCGAACTCTTGGACTCGGCCATTGGTGGCCTCCGTGTGCCCACACCTGGCTACAGAGCTGTGGCGGGCGGCAGAAGTGGCGACGAGGCGCGGTCATACGCCGCGGGTCGCGTGGGGGTCAAGCGCGCCGTGTGTGCCGGTCGGCGCGGGCGCTGAGGGTTCAGTCGGCTAGCCGCGTCCGTGGACCCCTTCGTCCGGCTGGTCTACGCTGCCCAACGGGGGGTCGCCATGCACCATCTCCTTGATCGCACG
>CALGHC010000095.1 GCA_937915965.1 uncultured Myxococcales bacterium | reverse complement strand
ACCGCAAAGAGGCCGGTCGCAAGCAGGGCCCGGGACGGGGCGGCGGTGAACATGGAACCTCCAAGGCGGCGCCGGCCATGCAACGGCGGTCGCGCGCCGCGGCGATTGTCGGTCGCGCGCCGCGGCGATTGTCGGTCAGGCGCGCAGGCGCCACAAGGCCGCCTCGACGACAGTGTCTGCGTCGACGCCGTAGTGCCGCCGCAGCTCGCCGCGGGTGTCACTCATGCCGAAGCCGTCGGTTCCCAGGGAGGTCATCCGCCCGCCCAGCCACGGCGCGATCTGATCGGCGACGAGGCGCATCCAGTCCGAGGCCGCGACGACCGGTCCAGCGCTTTGGCCGAGGGTCTCGGTCAGCCAGCTCGATGGTGCGGGCGAGACAGCCGGCTCGACGCCGCTTGCCCGCCGCGACTGTCGGTCCATCTCCTCGGCCTCGCGTCGCAAGACGTTGTAGCTGGTCACCGACCAGACCGTCGCGCGCACGCCGTGGTCGCGAACGAGGCGCTCCTGTGCGACGAGGACCGCCGCCATGATGGTGCCGCTGCCGAGCAGCTGCAGCTGAGGCGCGTCGGCGGCGAGGTCACCGTCGGTGACCGCCTCGGCGTCGCGATAGACGTAGCAGCCGCGCAGGATGCCGTCGGTCGCGCCTTCGTCGCCGGCAGGCAGCGGCGGCATGAGGTAGGGCTCGTTCTGCACGCTGACGTAGTAGATGACGTCCTCGTCACCCGGTCCCATGCGGCGCAGGCCATCGTTGACGATGGCGGAGATCTCGTACGCGAAGGTGGGCTCCCACGAGACCACGGCCGGGTTGGTCGCGGCGAGCAGATGGCTGTGACCATCCTGGTGCTGCAGGCCCTCGCCATTGAGGGTCGTGCGCCCCGCCGTGCAGCCCGCCAGGAAGCCGCGCGCGTTCATGTCGGCCGCCTGCCAGATCACATCGCCGACGCGCTGAAAGCCGAACATCGAGTAGAAGAAGTAGAACGGAATGACGGGCTCGCCATGCGTCGCGTAGCTGGTACCCGCGGCGATGAAGCTGGCGAGCGAGCCGGCCTCGGTGATGCCCTCCTGGAGGATCTGGCCGTTGCGCGCCTCGCGGTAGGCGAGCAGGAAGTCGGCGTCGACGGGGGTGTATTGCTGGCCGAGCGACGAGTAGATGCCGAACGGCTTGAAGAAAGACTCCATGCCAAAGGTCCGACCCTCGTCACACAGGATCGGCACGACCCGCGGTCCAAACTTCGGGTCACGAAGCAAGCCGCCGAGCAGACCCACCAGCGCCGTGGTCGTCGAGACCTCGGAGGTGCCGCTGCCCTCGTTGAAACGCGTGAAGACGTCCTGCGGCGCCGCCGGCATCTGCACCTGGGCGCGCCGACGCACGGGGATCGGCCCGCCCAGAGCGGCGCGGCGCTCTTCGAGATAGGTGATCTCGGGGCTGGCGCTGCCCGGGTGATAGAAGGGCGGGTCTTCGAGCTCGGTGTCGGAGATCGGCAGCTCGAGCAGGTCGCGGAACTTGCGCAGCTCCTCGGGGTCGAGCTTCTTTTGCTGGTGCGTGTAGTTGCGCGCTTCAATGCCGGGGCCGAGGGTGTAGCCCTTGACCGTCTTGGCGAGGATGACCGTCGGCCGGCCGTTGGGGCTGCGGGTCGCGGCGTC
This sequence comes from uncultured Myxococcales bacterium, assembly GCA_937915965.1. Taxonomy (GTDB): domain Bacteria; phylum Myxococcota_A; class UBA9042; order UBA9042; family UBA9042; genus CALGHC01. The sequence continues at coordinate 1,932 of CALGHC010000095.1, read as the reverse complement.
GTAGGCGGCGTGCACCTTGAGCGGGTCGTGACCGCCGCGGCTCATGCGGCGGATCTGGTCGTCTGTGAGGCCATCGGCCATGCGCTCGAGCTCGGGGTATTTGCCGAAGAAGTGCGAGCGGGCGTAGGCAGCGTCGGTGGCGTACTTCTGGTAGTCGCCGTCGACCGCCTCGCCCAAGCGCTGGCGCAGCACGCCGTTGCTGTCGTTAGCGAGCAGAGAGTCCCATGGCGAGCCCCAGACGACCTTGATGACGTTCCAGCCGGCTCCCGAGAAGACGCTCTCGAGCTCCTGGACGATCTTGCCGTTGCCACGAACCGGCCCGTCGAGGCGCTGCAGGTTGCAGTTGACCACGAAGATCAGGTTGTCGAGGCGCTCGCGGGCGGCGAGGGCGATGGCGCCAAGGCTCTCGGGCTCGTCGGTCTCGCCGTCGCCGAGGAAAGCCCACACGCGGCTCTTTGAGGTGTCGCGCATGCCCCGATGGTGCAGGTAGCGGTTGAAGCGCGCTTGGTAGATCGCGCTGAGCGCCCCCAGACCCATCGACACGGTCGAGAACTGCCAGAAATCGGGCATCAGCCGCGGATGCGGGTAGCTCGACAGGCCGCGGCTGGTGCCGTCGGCGTCGGGCACCTCGCGGCGGAAGCGCTCAAGCTGATCTCGGGTCAAGCGACCCTCGAGGAAGGCGCGCGCGTAGATGCCCGGGCTGGCGTGGCCCTGGAAGAAGACCTGGTCGCCGCCCTCGGGGTGCAGCGGCGAGCGGAAGAAGTGGTGAAAGCCGACCTCGTAGAGCATCGCCGCGGACTGGTAGGTCGACAGGTGGCCGCCCAGACCAGCGAAGTGCTTGTTGGCGCGGTGCACCATCGCCACGGCGTTCCAGCGGATGATTCGGCGGATGCGTTTCTCGATGGCGAGGTCGCCCGGGTAGGCCGGCTGCAGATCGACGGGGATCGTGTTCACGTAGGGCGACTGGACGAGATAGGGCAGCTGGATGCCATCGACCTGCAGGTGCTCGTGGACGCGCTTGAGGAGGAAGTGGGCCCGTTCGCGGCCCGAACCGCGCAGCACAGAGTCGATCGACTCGATCCACTCGCGGGTCTCCGCGGGATCGGGGTCGACGCGCAGGGGGTGCAGGGCCGGGTTCGCCGCACCTGCAGGGGCTGGGCCTGTAGCGGTCGGGATCGGACGAATTGCGGTCGAGTCGGACATCGGCATCTCCAGCGCGGTTGGCGCCTGGGCTGTGTGAGCCCCGTCAGTCAGCCAGGCGTGGTCGCGGCGCGGCGCCGTGCATAGCATTAGCGGCGGCCGCGACCAAGGACCTCGGCAGGAAGACACATGCGTCCGCTGTGATACGATGTCGATGGCGATCGCGGTGAGCGGTCCGCCACGAACGAAGCCCGCGCTCGAAGTGCGGGCGAAGAGACGTCCAAGCAACGACGGAGGTCGACGATGGCAAAGCCGGTTGGCGCAGGCGGCACCCCGGGCGGAATCGGCATCTTCCTGGGCGGCGTCGTCGTCGCAGGGATCGCGCTGTTCCTGCTCTTCTCCCGGGTCGTCGTCCACAGCGGTGCGATGTTTGGCTGGCTCGGCGTCGAGATGGGCCAGGACGGCGGCATCGTCGTCGTACTGCTGCCATTCATCGTGGGCATCGCGATCCTCTTCAACAACGCCACGTCGCGCGTCGGCTGGACCTTGATGGCGCTCAGCCTGCTGGTGCTGCTGTTGGCGGTGGTCTCGAGCTTGCGCATTCACTTCATGCCGACCTCGCTACCGACACTGCTGGGGATGTTCGCGACCCTCGCTGTCGGCCTCGGGATGATGTTCCGATCCTTCAAGGCGAGCGGCGACGGCTCAGAGGACGGCTGAGAGGTCGGCTGAGACGACGGCTGAGACGACGGCTGAGACGACGGCTGAGACGACGGCTGAGACGACGGCTGA
>CALGHC010000094.1 GCA_937915965.1 uncultured Myxococcales bacterium | reverse complement strand
CTCACTGATCTGGGGGGGGCGCCTCGCGTGGATTCCCTGGGAGATCGGCCATGTCGCGCTCGCCTACCAGCATTCCGACGGCGAGGAGGGCCTCGAACGACATACCGCGGGCGCTGACTTCGCCTTGCGCGGCGTCGGGCCGGTCCTGTGGACCGGTTCGTACGCACACGACCTGATCACTGGCGGCCTGGCCGAAGCGCGCCTTGACGGCACCTGGACGGTCAACAAGCACCTGTCCCTCTATGCCCGCGGCGAGCTGCGCGACCCGATCGCCTGGCTGCCACGCACCTCGATCTTCCTGGCCTTCGTCGATCGGACCGACGGCATCGCTGGCGGTGGCTTCGACCTGCGCACCCCGGGGGCGCTGTCGGTCGCCGGCGGCTACGAGCATTTCCTCTACAGCGATGGCTTCCGCGACGGCTTCCGGACCTTCCTTGACCTGCGCCTGCGCATCGACGAGGCGGGCCGCTACCGGGCCGGCGTGGTCACGACGCGCCTCGATAACGGTGACAACGGCTTCCTCGGCGGCCGCGCCTACGCCAGCGCGCGCATCGCCGACGCGTGGCACGTCGCTTGTGACGTCGATGCGGTGATGTTTGACCACGACGTGCGCGGCTACGACCGTTCGGTCACCGGCTCGGTCGCGACGCGCTGGACCGCAACCGAGGGTTTCTTGCTGGGGGTCGACGCCCAGGTGTGGAGCAACCCGTTCTTCGAAAAGCAGGCGTCTGCGCAGCTCTCGCTGACGTTGACCGACGCGCTGTTCCGCCGCGGCCATCATGTCGCAGGCACAGCCGCGGCCGGGGCCGGGGCCGACGCGGGAGAGACGAAGGACGCCGACGAAGAGGCTGGCGACGACGGTGACGCGGAGGAGGAGGCCAGCGACGACGGCGACGGCGACAAGAGCGACGGCGATGGTGACGGCGACAAGAGCGATGGCGATGGTGACGGCGACAAGAGCGACGGCGATAAGAGCGACGGCGACGGCGACAAGGGCGATGGCGACGAGGGCGACGGCGACGGCGACGACGGCGACGCGAGCGCCCGCCTGTCGACGCGCGCTCCGCGGGTTGCTGCTGCGCACGTGACCGAGGGAGGTGCGCGATGAACAACCGAACTGTACGCCAGACGCTGTGCGTGGCGCTGATCACCGCGGGAATGCTGGTCCTGCCGTCGTGCGGTTGGCTGGTTGGCAGCTGGGCCGGCGCGCCGAGCGAGGCCGAGCAGCGCGACCGGATCATCTTCTCGCACAGCAAGCACATCGTTGAGCAAGAGGTCGAGTGCGGAGACTGTCACGGCGAGATGGAAGCCTCGGAGAGCCTCGAAGACGAGCGCCACCTGCCCAAAGAGTCAGCGTGCATGGAATGCCACGAAAAGGAAGACAACTGCGCGATGTGCCACGCCAACCCCGAGGCGCCGGCGACGTTCATCGACCAGCGGATGGACGCCATGGCTTTCAGCCACAAGAACCACATCGGCCGCAAGCCGCCGGGGGCCAAAGCCGACGCCGAGGGCGCAACCTGCAAGACCTGCCACGCGGGCATGTGGGAGCACACGAAGGTCTCGCAGGACCAGCGACCACCCATGTTCCAGGTCTGCGGGACCTGCCACGGCCAGGACTTCCGCAAGGAAGACTGCCTGCGCTGCCACAAGGGTCTGCGCGGTCTCGACGAGAAGCCGCTGTCGATCTTCGACCATGGCGGCGACTGGATGAACCGCCACAGCACGGCCGCACGCGGCGGCGAGCAGGTCTGTGGACACTGTCACACCGTCGAGACCTGCAACGAGTGCCACGGTCGCGCCAACGCGCCGATCCGGCCGTCGCTGCTCAATCTGGGGCGCGTCGACGCGAACTTCCGTCACCGCGGTGACTGGATGGCGCGCCACCCGATCGAGGCGCGGCTCGACGGTCAGGAGTGCCTGAGCTGCCACGACGAGAAGCGCTGCGAGGGCTGCCACGAGCGCGTCGAGGTCGCCTCGCAGGGCTACGGCAAGGGGAACAACCCGCACCCGTCCAACTGGCTGCTGCCCGGGTCAAACAGCCACGGTCGCAACGCGCGCCGCGATCCAATGGCCTGCGCGGCCTGCCACGACCGAGGTGCGGCGACCAGCTGCGTGACGTGTCACCGCGTCGGCGGTCCCGGCGGCGACCCGCACCCGATCGGCTGGCGCAGCGACCTGGACAAGCAGAGCTCGCCGGCCTGCATTCCCTGCCACATGTAGCGACAGCAGGGACAGCCGAGTCGAGCTGCCACATGTAGCGGCGGCAGGAACGGTTGAATCGAGTTCAGGGGCGCGCGCGCAGTCAGGCGTCAACGAGCTCAAGGCGAACTCAGGCGTCAACGAGCTCAAGACGAATCGCCAGTCGCACGAGATCGGCCTTGCTGTGGATGCCGAGCTTCTCCATCAGGTTGGCGCGGTGGCGGTTGGCCGTGTGCATCGAGATGCCGAGTCGATCGGCCACCTCTTTGGCCGTGAATCCCTCGGCGGTCAGCTTGAGGACTTCGCGCTCGCGGGCGGTCAGCATCGCCAGCTCCGACGGCTCTTCGGCGTCGCCCGGAGTGATCGCGGCCTGGACCACCAGATCGGCGACCGAAGGATCGAGGTAGGTGCGGCCCTGCAGGACGGCACGCAGCGCCGCGACGAGGTCACGGGCCAACGCCTTCTTCGGCAGGTAGCCCTTCGCGCCCAAACGCAGCGCGCGCATGACGTAGCCCCGATCGCTGTGCTGCGACAAGATGATCGCGCGTGTGTCCGGGCTGATCGATGGCAGCTCGGCGAGCACCTCGAGGCCGCCGAGCTCGGGCATCGAGATGTCGAGCAGAAGCAAGACCGGCTGGTGCTGCCGACACAGCTGCAGCGTCTCAATTCCGTTTGACGCCTCAGCGACGATGGTCGCCTCTGGCATGCGCGCCTCAATCAGGCCGCGCAGCCCCTCGCGCACAAGAGTGTGGTCATCCGCCAGGACGATTGTCGCTGCCATGACTCACCCCTCGCCCGCGCCGTTTCCTGCCGCGCCGTTTCCTGCCGCGCCGTTTGCTGCCGCGCCGTTTGCTGCCGCGCCGTTGCGTGGCGTCGAGAGCGCGACTGGCACCTCGAGATCAATGCGCAGGCCGCCCTCCTTCGAGGACGAGAAGCGGATCGCACCGCCAAGTTGGATGACCCGCTCGCGCATCCCGAGCAATCCCCAGCGCGGTCGAGCGCTGGCGTCGCCGAGCCAGGACAGATCCATGCCTTGGCCGTCGTCCTCAAAGAAGGCTACGAGACGATCGCCACGGACGGCAAGGCCCGCGCGCACGGCCTTCGCACCGGAGTGGCGAGCGACGTTGGTCGTGGCTTCCTGCAGGACCCGGTACACCCCCTCCTCGATCTCCTTGGGCAGCCCGAGCTGATCCTGGGGGGCGTCGAGGTGGAAGTCGATGTTCGCCGAGACAAGCAGGTTGTGGCCTGTGGTGCGGACCGCTTCGACCAGTCCGAGGTCGTCGAGAGCGGCCGGCCGCAGGCGCCGAGCGAGTCGGTCGGTGGCGTCGAGGATCTGGCTGACACGGTCCTTGGCGAGCTCGAGCTTCGCCTGCTGAGCGGCCTCGTCGCCACCAGTCGGGAAGGTCTCAAACAGCAGCAGCAGGGCCGTGAGGGCTTGGGCGGTCTCGTCGTGGATCTCGCGGGCGATGCGCTTGCGCTCTTCGTTCTCGGCCTCGAAGAGGTGGCGCACCATCCGGTTCTTTTGGTCGTGCTCGGCGCGCAGCTGGTCGTAGAGCAGGGCGCGTTCGACCACCGAGCGCACCTGCGCGGCGATCAGGGACAGCGTCAAGCGCAGATAGCGCGACAGCGGCGTCTCGTCGATGTCCAGGCCGATCCACAGTTCGCCCTGGAGAGCATCCAGGGCCTGGAAATCGACCACGTAGAAGGCGAGCGTGCCTGAGGTCTCGCCGATGGTGACGCCGTGCGCGGCGAGCTCGCCGACCAGGACCAGCTCCCGACCGGCTCGTACCTCGGCCAGTACCCGCTGTAGCGTCTGCGGTGGCACGCTCAGGTCGAGGCCGCGCGTCGCCACGAGTCCGCCGGGAAGTGAGTCCGGATCGAGCACCAGAACCGCAGAACGCACCAGGTGCACGTCAAAGAAGCTGTCGAGCAGGTGCCCGAACGTCCGCTCAAGTCCCTGCCGGAAGGTGGCGCTCTGGGCAACCGCCGCCAGCGACGCCCGCCGGCCTTCGCCATCGGCGGTGGCGGTAGCCTCGGTGACCGCGTCGCCCCCCCCCTTCGCCTTCGTATCGATGTCGCCCACATCCACGGCCGTGACCCGGCCGCTCGCCGTGGTCGCGCGTTTCATCCTCAGGCGCATGGTCTCGAACGACTCGGCGAGGACGCCGACCTCGTCACGCGCGTCGATGACAAGCAGCGGCTCATCGCGGCCCTGGGCGACCGCGGCGGCGGCCTCGGCCAGCTGCCGCATCGGTCTCAGGACGTGGCGAGACATCATCAAAAAGAAGCCGACGAAGGCGCCGAAGATGATCGACACCAGCGCGATTGAGCTGTAGGCCATCTCGCGCATAGGCTGATACAGGTCGCGGGTACCCTCGCGCACGGTGACGCTCCAGTTGGTGCCAGGCACCGGCGCGACGGTCATCATCTCGTTCTCGCGCACCTCGCCCTCGTCGGGGTCGGTGTGGCAACTGTGGCACTGCATCTGTGCGGGCTTGCCCTCGCGGACCCGGTCGGTGAAATACGTGCCGTGCACGGCGGAGCGGAAACGTTCGTCCGGTCGGGTCGAGTACAGCGCAGAACCGCGCGAGTCGAGCAGCTGCATGCGAGCCCGGTCGCCGATGAGGAAGTACTCGAAGGTCCGCTGAAATGGCGCGGCATCCAACCGCATGGAGGCCGCGACCGTGCGCCACTTGCCGTTCTTCTCGACCGGCTGCACCAACCCGATCCGCGGCTTGTCGTCGAGGCCGCTCCACATGTCGGTGGCCACGAGACCCTTGGTTTCGAGGGCATGGCGCAGCGCGGGCAGCAGCACCCGCGGCGGCATCAGACCGCTTGGACCGTTGAGGTGGGCGATCAAGGTGCCGCGCTCGTCAAAGACCGCGACACCGTCGGTGTCGAGCATCGCAAACCGGGTCGAGCTCAGGGCAGCGCGGACCTGGTCGGCGCTCTGGGTCTCCTCTGGTAGGGCCCGCGCAAGCTCGGCGAGCTCGTGCCCCTCCTGCTCGACGGCGCCGCCGATGAAGCCGGCGATGCTGCGCGCGAAGAGCAGGTTCTGTTCGACGGAGTGGTTGATGGTCCGCTTGAGCGTGTACACCTCAAAGACCACCGTCGCGGTGATCGTGAAGGCTGTAGCGACCAGGAAGTAGAAGAGGAAGCGCCTGCGAATCACGGTCTGGCTCCTTGTGTGCGGTGCCTGTTCATCGTCGCTCTATTCGTCGCTCTATTCGTCGCTCTATTCGTCGCGGTCGCCGTCGCCGTCGCGGTCGCCGTCGCCGTCGCCGCCGCGGTCGCCAGCGCTGCGCTCGTAGCTGTATTCGTCGTCTTCGTGGCAGCTGCCGGTGCAGCTACCGCCGTTCGGGCTCGCCGTGAACGTGCCCGGCTCGCTTTCATCCCGGTCATCGTCCAGGCCGCGCAGCAAGACGATGCCCCGCGTGGCCTTTGACGCGTGTGGCGAGTGGCACGCAGAGCACCAGTAGTTGGAGTCATCGCCGATGTTGTCGCGGTGTGCGCGGTGCAGGTCGTCGCCGTCGTTCTCGAAGGCCGACAGCTCGGTGACGGTGACCGCGCTCATCAGGTCGGCGATCTGATCGTGGCAGCCAAAGCAGGTCTGGTTGGTGGGAGCGGGCTCCATGCGATACAGGTGGGATGGCGACATGATCTTGTGACAGGTGTCGCAGTCGCCCTCGCCATAGGGCTCGTGGACCGAGCCGGGATTTTGCAGTGGTTCGTGACACTGCTTGCACATCGTCGACACGTTCCGCCGCGGCAGGGGGAAATGAGCCTGCTTGTCGGTGGGCCGGTGGCAGTCCAGGCAGGGCCGGAATTTCTTGTCTCGCTTGCTCTTGGCAAAGTGCCCGGCGGCCATCGGCGAGTCGGGGTGACAGCGTTTGCAGTTCTGTTCGTCGGCGGAGTCGAAGGCGGTCTTGCCACCCGTCGTATGACCGCCATCGTGACAACCGTGGCAGTCCTCCATGTCGACAAGTCCCGTCGGCGTCGCCGCGCCGGGCAGCCCTTCGGGGTGAGTGAAGCGGCCCGCGTGGCAGGCGACGCAGCTCAGGCCGATGTCGCGGTGACCCTGGTGGGAGATGATCAGGCCATTGCGCTCGGCCAGGCGCACTGCGCCGCTGTGGCAGCGCAGGCAGTTCTCGCTGACGATCGCGGCGTGCTTCTCGCCGAAGTGGATGTCGTCGATCGACTTGGACGTGAAGTGCTGGGTGAGCTGGCGCAGACCGCTCGTCTTCGCCGCGACCCAGCCGCCGAGGCCAGGTCGGGCGTGGCAGTCGACGCAGTTGATTCCGCCGTGCATCGACACCCGCCAGGACGCGAAGTTGCCGCCCATCTCG
>CALGHC010000093.1 GCA_937915965.1 uncultured Myxococcales bacterium | reverse complement strand
CGTGCTGATGCGCGCAGCGCGCGACCTCGCCGGGCGCCTCGGCCATCGGCTCGATGGCGACGGCGCCGGCGGCGCGGATGGTCCGGACGGGTCCGGTGGTCCGAATGGCCGCGACGGCGCGGATGGCACGGATGGTCCGGATGGTCCGGATGGTCCGGCTAGTGACGAGGACGTCGAACGGGTCGTGGCAGCGACGCTGATGGCCGAGTACGGTGCGGCCACCGCTGAGCTCGTCGCGCCGATCTTCGACGCCCGCCGCCATGTGGCCTTCACGTCGTCGTGGGCTTGGGCACGGCGCGATCTCGCCGACCTCCACTACGAGGTCGCCAATGGCCGCTGTAGCGACGCTGCGGCGCTGGACCGGCTGCGCCGCCTCGCCGGCTTCGGCGGCGATCCGACCATCTGCGCCGCGGCGCGCTGGCTATCCGGCCAGCTTGCATCCGGCGGTCATGCCGACCTGGCTGCGGCCGCCGCGGCGATCGGGCCGACAAGCGCCCGCGCTGCCGTGGTCGTGACGCCAAGCCGGCCACACCTCCACATCACCGCTGAAGGCGCGCTCTCCTACGCCGAGGTGTCCGCCGAGGGCGTCGACGCGCCGAGTCACCTGGTCAGCGAGTTTTGGCCCCCTGCCGGCGCTGCCTGTGTCGAGGTCGGCGAGGGCGGAGCGGCCAACGAGTTGTTGCGCGGAGTTCTCAAGGCTGGTCTGGCGGAGGCCTTCGACTTTGCTGGGCGCACGGCGCTGGTCACCGGGGCGAGCCCTGGCTCGATCGCCGTAGAGACGGTCCGCCACCTGCTCGCGGGAGGTGCGCGCGTCGTCGTCACCACCTCGAATCCGGGTCGCGACCGCCTCATCTGGTACCGACGCCTCTTCCAGGACAACTGCGCCCCCGGGGCCGAGCTGCACGTCGTGCCGTTCAACCAGGCTTCTACCCAGGACATCGACGCGCTCGTCGGCTGGCTCTTCGGCACCGTGAGCGAGCAGGCCGGTGCCAGCGTGCGGGTCATCAAGCGGCCGTTTGCGCCCGACCTGCTGCTGCCGTTCGCTGCGCTGTCGGACAACGCCACCGCCGACGGCCTGGGTGTTCGATCTGACGTCGCGATGCGCGTGATGTTGCTGGGGGTCGAGCGCTTGATGGCGGGCATCGCCGCGCGCTACGTCGCCCGAGGCCTCTCCCGGCAGCCCTGCCACGTGCTGCTGCCGCTTTCGCCCAACCACGGTGATTTCGGCGGCGACGGCGCCTACGCCGAGACCAAGGCTGGCCTCGAGGTGATGGTTCGCAAGTGGGCGAGTGAGCGCGAGGCCTGGGGCGTCGCGACGACGCTGTGCGCGGTGCGCATCGGCTGGGTGCGCGGGACCGGGTTGATGGACGCCAACAACCCGGTCGCTGCCCGCCTTGAGGAGACCACCGACGTCCGCACCTTCTCCAGCGCAGAGATGGGCTGGCTGATCGCCGGGTTGTGCACCACGGCGCTGCGCGATGCTGCCCGAGAGGAGCCCTTGCGCGCCGATCTGACCGGCGGATTCGACCGCATCCCGGCGCTGCGCCAGACCGTCGACGCCCTGCGGGCCGGCATCGAGGCCGACGCGGCGACGGAGCGCCGGAGCCACGAGCTGCGCCGCGCAGAGGCCGAGCGCCTCGACTACCTGGGCGACCCGGCAGCGACGGCGAGACCGATCCGACGACTGGACGTGCTGCCGCAGTGGCCGCTGCCGACCGTGGCGCTGCCGGCCGTGGCGCTGCCGACCGTGCGGCTGCCGGCCGGGCCACGGCCGGCTGGGCCACCCGCGAACGCGTCGATCGATCTGACCGACGTCGTCGTGATCGTTGGCGCCGGCGAGGTCGGCCCGTGTGGTTCGTCGCGCACCCGCTTCGAGCTCGAGGTCGGCGACGAGCTGAGCGCCGCGGCGGTCCTCGAGCTCGCCTGGATCACCGGACTCGTTCGTTTCGAGCGGCGCGATCGCGGCGGCGTCTGGGTCGACTCCGCCAGCGCCGACGTCGTGCCCGAGGCGCGGCTCGCCAGTCGCTACCGCGAAGCCGTGCGTTCCCGCAGCGGCATCCGCTTCGTCGAACCGGAGACCGCCGGCTTCGACCCCGCGCGCATGCCGGTCTACACTTCGGTCTGGCTCGACCGCGACTTCACCTTCCCGGTCGCGTCCCAGGACGAGGCCCGCGCCTTCGTCGCTGCTGCGCCCGGCCAGTGCCGAGCCCGCTGGGATGCCACAGCGGAGTCCTGGCTGGTCACCCGCCAGGCGGGCAGCGAGGTCAAGGTCATGCGCGAGGCCCGCCTCTCGCGACGCGTCGCGGGCATCGTGCCGCGCGGCTTCGACTTCAGTCGCTACGGCTTGGGGCCCGAGATGATCGAGTCCGTCGATCGCGTCAGCCTCTTCAACCTCGTCGCCACGGTCGAGGCGTTCCTGTCGGCCGGGTTGACCCCCGAGGAGCTGCTCGCTCGTGTACACCCCTCCCGCGTGGGCAACACCCAGGGCGCGGGCATCGGCGGCATGCACAGCCTCACGCGCCTCTATACCGATCACGTGCTCGGCAATCCACGCCAGAGCGATGTGCTCCAAGAGACCCTGATCAACGTCGTCGCCGCCTATGTGGTGCAGAGCTATGTCGGCAGCTACGGTCCGATGGCCCATCCGGTTGGCGCCTGTGCGACCGCTGCGGTCTCGCTCGAAGAGGGCTTCGACAAGATCCGCGCGGGCAAGGCGGACTTTGTCGTCGCCGGTGGATTTGATGACGTCGGCCCGGAAGGCATGATCGGCTTCATGGACATGAACGCGACCGCCTCGACCGACGAGATGCTGGCGATGGGACTCGACCCCGACCAGATGTCGCGGGCAAATGACGCCCGCCGGCGTGGCTTCGTCGAAGGGCAGGGCGGTGGCACCTTGCTGCTCGCGCGGGGCGACGTCGCCCTCGATCTCGGCCTGCCAGTGGTGGGCGTGCTCGCTTGGGCCGGCAGCTTCGGCGACGGCATCCACAAGTCGATCCCCGCACCCGGCATGGGCGCCCTCGCGGCGGCGTGCGGCGGAGCCGATTCGCCCCTCGCCGTCGCGCTCGCTCGCCATGGCTTGGGCGCCGATGACATCGCGCTAGTCTACAAACACGACACCTCGACTGCCGCCAACGATCCCAACGAAAACGGCCTGCACCAGCGCATCCAGGTCGCGCTCGGCCGCACGCCGGGGGCGCCGCTGTGGGTCGTCTCGCAAAAGACCCTGACTGGTCATAGCAAGGGTGGCGCCGCGGCGTGGCAGGCGATTGGGCTGTGCCAGGCGATGGCCGGTGGCGTCGTGCCCGGCAACCGCAACCTCGACAGCGTCGACGAGGCGATGCGCGACTTCGATCACCTCGTCTTTAGCGACCGCGCCACGCGACCTGGACCGGCGGTGCCGCTGCGCGCGGGTCTGTTGACCAGCCTGGGCTTTGGCCACGTCAGCGGGATCGCCCTGCTGCTGCACCGAGACGCGTTCGCCGCAGCGATCCCCGCCGATCGGCGCGACGCCTGGGCGGCCGCTGCGCGGGCACGGGTGGAGCGCGAGACGGCCGGCCTGGCCGCCATCTGGACCAGCAGCCGCCTCGCCTTCGAGCGGCGATCCGAGCGGCGCTTTGTCGGCGCCGACGGCAGCAGCGCGCAGGCCGAACAAGAGGCGACGATGTTGCTCGATCCCAGCGCGCGTCTGGGCGCCAGCGGTCGCTTCGGTGGCAGCTTGATCGATGACTCGATCGGTGCCTCTACTGGCGGCTCTACTGGCGGCTCTACTGGCGGCTCTACTGGCGGCTCTACTGGCGGCTC
>CALGHC010000092.1 GCA_937915965.1 uncultured Myxococcales bacterium | reverse complement strand
AGCCGGCAAGTGGGCCTGCGATTACAGCAACGTCAGTGACGCCGAGTTCGCCGCCGGCCAGTCCTGCGCCCCCGGCTCGCCCATGTGCCACTGCGCAGGACTCGCCCAGCCGTGCATCGCGCTTGAGGAGTCGAGCTGCGATGGCATCGACAACGACTGCGACGGCAAGACTGACGAGGGTTTCCCAGAGATCGGTCAGGGCTGCGACGGTCCCGACGAGGACTCCTGCGCCAATGGCACATTCACCTGCAGCCCAGATGCCAAGACGGTGACATGCGGGAACGAGGCGCCAGCCAATGTGATCGAGGTCTGCAACGAACAAGACGACGACTGCGACGGCAAGACCGACGAGACCTTCCCGAACAAGGGCACCCGGTGCAGCGCCCTGGGCGCCATCGACGACTGCAAAACCGGGCTCTACCAGTGCATGCCGGCGGGGACAATGGCCTGCGTGGGCGACTACGAGTGCGCCATCGGCACCGCGTGCCAGACCGACCAGAGCCCGCAGAAGCCAGACAAGTGCATCTGCGGTGGCGGGACGATTTGTTCGGAAGCACAGGGTGACAACTGCAACGCGGAGGTCTGCACGTGCAAGGGCGGCCCGGCATGCGAGGCGGGCAAGGTATGCACAGCGAGCGGCTGCCAGTTCCCCTAGTGCCCCTGCGCCGGCTCGTCGGACCGCCTCAGCCACGCAAGCAGCACCGGCAGCACCACCAGCGACGCCAGCGCGTTTGACGCCAGGCCCAGGGTCATCGCCTTGCCAACCGAGACCAGCCCGGGGTGAGCGGCGAAGAGCAGCGCGCCGAATCCCAGGCCTGTCGTCAGGATCGCGCCGGCGATGCCGCGGCCGGTCTCTTCCATGACTGCGGCGAGGGACCTGCCGGCCGACCGGCGGGTGACGAGGTGAACGCCGCCGTCGACCGCCACGCCGAAGAGCACGGGTACGAAGACGATGTTGAGGTAGTTGAGGTCGACGCCCGCCAGCGGCAGCAAGCCCAGCAACAGGACCAGGGTCGTCACCGCCGGTACCAGGGCGAGCAACGCGGCGCGGGCGCCGCCGAGCAGGACGAACAGGCACAAAACGACCATGGCGACGGTCCACATCAGCGTCGCCGGTGCCTCTTCCAGCAGCAGGTCGAGCACGTCAGCGAGGACCATCGCCTCGCCGGCGGCGGCGTAGACTCGGCCGTCGGCGAGGCGGATATGGCCGGACTCCGCCGCCAGCTCGCGAATGCGGCCGCCGTCGCCGGTGGCGATGGCGGGGAAGACGAGGACCGCGCCTGCGTCGGCCGAGCTGCCCGCGTCAACCGGTCTGTCCGTGCCGGCGCCGCGCAGGAAGAGACGCCGGACCTCGCTGGGCAGGTCGGCGCGGTCGAACGGTCTCGCCGCCGCCGCCCGCTTGAGCTGGTCGAAGCGCTCCCGGTCAGCGGGCGCGAGCTGCTGTCGCTTGACCAGGGCCAGGGTGCGCTGCAGCGCGCCGAGCACCACGGCCTTCTGTGCCTGATCCTCGGGGACGAGGCTGCCGAGCGAGATGACCCGGAAGATGGTGCTGCGCTCGGCCGCGGCTGCCTTGCGGGCCTTGAGGATGGCCTCGACCTCGGCCTCGGCGGCGCGGTCCTCGGTCAGCACCACCAGCGGGTTCTCGCCGTAGCCCAGGACGCGGTCGACGGCGGCGTCGAGCTGGAAGGACGGCAGGTTTGGGTCCTCCAGGGCCTTGAAGCTGGTGTCGAAGGTGGTATCGGCCAGGCGCGCGCCGACGCCGACCAGGAGGACGACCAGCGCGACGGTGACGGCACCGAGTGACGCGCTGCGGCGCGAGAGGAAGCGGGCGAAAGACGAGCGACCGCGCCGCCCTGTCTGTCCTGTCTGTCCCGTCTGTCCTGTCTGTCCTGTCTGCCCTGTCTGTCCCGTCTGGCGTGGCCGCCAACCCAGCGAGTCGGCCAGGCCGATCAGCGCGGGCAGGACGAAGGTGTAGGCGAGGACCGAGAATGCGATGCCGAGCGCAGCGACCAGACCGAACTCGTGGAAAGCGCGGAACTCCGAGAAGCTGATCGCCACGAAGGCGACCAGGGTCGTCATCGCCGCCACCCAGACGGCGCGGCCTGTTTGGGCGAAGGTGCGGACGATGGCGTCGGACGCGCGGGGCAGCGCCGAGCGCTCCGCCTCGTAGCGACCGAAGAGATGAATGCCGTGGTCGATGCCCAGTCCGAGCAGGATCGCGGCGACGAATCCGGTGAGGATGTTGAGCTTGTCGAATAGCAACGCGGTGGTGCCGAGGGTCCACACCAGCGACAGGACCAGCGGGGTGACCACCAACAGCACCGCGGCCAGCCGACGAAAGTGAAACGCCAGGTAGATCAAGACGAACGCCGCGGCGACCAGCGAGCACCGGCCGAGGTCCGCTGTGATCTGCGCCTGCAGCTCCGGTCGCTTGCGGTACCGACCCGAGTAGCCGACCTGGAAGTCTGCGCCGTAGCGCTGCGCCAGACCGAGGCCGTCGACGACCCGCTTGACGTCGTCGGCGAGGGCCAGCGCGTAGGTGAGATCGGAGGCCATGCTCCTCGGCTTGACCTGCAGCACGACGATTCGCGCCACAGGATCGAGGCTGTAGGCCCCGACCTGCGGCCCGGCGACGAGGTCGCCGCCGAAGCGTCGTCGGTACTTCGCCTCGAGGTCATCGAAGGCCAGCGACGCGACCGGCTCGTCGTCTTCGAGGTCGATCAGCATCGGGTTGCGGCGGGCGCGCTCGCGGTCGACGTGTTTGCGGATCCGCTCGGTGGCGGCGCGCAGGTCGTCGAGGTCGAGGTAGTACAGGGCGTGGTCGCGAAAGAACTCGACCGGTCGGCGGTAGTCGACGTACTGGACCTCGGGCAGCTGCTCGATCAGCGGGGCGACGTCGTCGGCGAAGCGGCGCAGGGTCTCTGCGTCGGCGCCGGTGCCAACGACCACCAGCGAGCCGATGCCACCGTAGTGCTGATCGACCCGGCCGAGAGCGACGATGCTCGGCGTCGAGTCCGGCAGCAACGCCGAGATGTCAGCGTCGAGCTGAAGCCGACCCATCGGCAGTGCCATCAAGGCCGATACAACCAGCGCAAACGCCAACGTCCGGCGCGGCGAGCGAAAGCCGACAAGCGCGAGCCGCCCGAGGAGGACCTCGGCGCGCTCGGCCAGCCTGGCCGCGATGCCGACGGCAACTGGCACGGCAACGGGCGCGGGCGCAGCAACGGCAACGGCAACGGGCACGGCAA
>CALGHC010000091.1 GCA_937915965.1 uncultured Myxococcales bacterium | reverse complement strand
CGCCGTTCTGAACCGACGGCGCCGGCTCCGAACGCGCGGCGGCCGATGACGCTAGTACGGCAACGCGCTGACATCCTCGTCGATCAGGATGACTGGCAGCGCATCGCGCCGCGACGGGCTCCACCACAGCAGCTCGGCGTCGTCGCCGCGAACGCGCAGGAAGGTGAACTGCACGCGCTCGCGCGGCAGCAGCAGATCGTGGGTGAAGACCGCAATCCACGTGCCGGTGTTGTGATACCAGGCGCGACCGCCCTTGAGCTGGAGCGGGTAGCTGACCTCATCGTGGGTGTGACCGAAGCTGACCACCTTGACGCCAACCTCGTTGGCAAGCTCCTGAGCGGCGCGGCCCAGCGGCATCGCTGACGGTGCGTTGATGAGGCGAAGGAGCAGCCAACCGACCACGCCAATCGTCGTCCCGGAGATCAGCAGGGTCAGCGTCAACAGCGCAAGGGTCCGCAGCAAGGCGGTGCCGATCGGCAGCTCGGGGCCAATCTGACCGAGCATGACCAGCCCGAACAGCCAGATGCCGACCGCGCCGGTGGCGAAGAGCAGGACGGCCGCGGCGACCTTCCAGGTCTGGCGGATCAGGGTCTGGGCAGCCCGGGTGAGGTCGGTGCGGACGTCCTTGAGCGCGTCAATGCGCAGGAGGCGCTCACCCAGCCCGCTGCTGGTGGCGAGCGCGGCGAGGGCTTTCGCGTGGACGTCGGCGAGGTTGTGGTACGGCACCGCGCCCCCCGCGAGACGACGCAACACTTTGACTACAAATGGCAAATGCGAGAACATCACGCGCGTGAGGACGCGCGGCTGATTGAACAGCAGGAACTTCATGTAGCGCATGTTGGCGCGCGTGGACGGCACGATGAAAGTCACGCTGCCGAAGTAGTTGTAGAGATAGCGTTGGAAGAAGTTGCCCAGCGGCATGTCGCGCGGCAGCTCCGCGATCGCATCAGGACGGTCGACCACGCCGGCGCGCAGAGGGAAACGGAAGGCGTTCTCCGGATCGTACTGGCAGCCGTGCTCGATCCACACGCGGCCCGGCTCGTAGTGGAACCAGGGCTTGAAGCACAGCCGCTCGATCGCCGCGCTCGCGTCGACACCCGGCATGGCGGCGAGCCGCTCGCCGACGTGGCGGCGCAGCACCTCCTGAACGCCGGGATACTGCAGCTCGATGTCGTGATTTCCCGGCAGCATCACGATCTCGTGACCAGCGGCGAGGACGGTGGCCTGCGCCTCACAGAAGCGTGGATGACCGGCGAGGATGCGCTCGATCGTCCGCACCGCCTGGTCGGGCGAGTCGTCGTCATGAAAGAACCGGTCGAACGGCCCGGGACCGGCCGTAGGGCGCTCGGGTTCGCTGCGCAGGAAGTCGAAGGTGTCGCCGTTGAAGATGAGCCGAACCGCGCGGTCACCATCGGCGCGGGCGGTATCGCACAGCCAGCGGCAGAAGGTCAGCAGGTCGGCGTCGTAGAAGAACGCCTCGAGACGACGGAAGCGCCCGGTCGCGGGGTTCTTGCCCAGGCCCAGGTGGAGATCGCTGATGACGATGAGATCGGCTGGTGCCATGGCCGCTGAGTCTGCCATGGGTGGGCGGTGGGCGCACGCCTGCGCGAGATTCACCGCAGCGCGTTGCCCGATCACCGTTGCGACCACAGGCCGCCCCAGACTACGCTGGCGGCGCCGTGTCCGCGCCTGATGGCAGGCGGTGATGACCGCGAACCAAGCCCCCATCGCGGCCGCCGGCGCGGCGCCGCCCGACAGCCGGCCGGCTCTCCGGCGCCGCCCGCCAGCCCACGCCCCAACGACAACCGAGGAGCCGGATGCCTCGCCGCCAACCGACGACGACCGCGACGACCGCGACGACCGCGACGACGACGCAGCCCACGGCGGCGACGCCGTCAATCACCCTCGCGCTGAGCCCCGAAGGTCGCCTGCACCTGCACCCCGACGAGACGGCGTCATCGCTCCCGGTCGACGTCTCGACGCGCATACAGCGCGCGTTCGCGGCGGGATCGGGGCCAGGGTTGCTGCACCTGGGCGCCGCCGAGCTGACGACCGCGCTGCCGCAACCATGGGCCTGGTGGCGCGACTTCGCCGGTCGTTTCCTCACCGCGCTGCGCCGGCTGCCCACGCCTGATGGCGCCGCCTCGCCTGGCGGTGCGACCGATGCCCCGGTCGACGTGCCGATGGCGCGTGAGGACGTGCCGGTCTTGATCCTGACCGCGCCGCCGCAGCGGGGGGGCGAGTACCTCGACGCGGCCGTGCTGGCCAGGTTGTGGGCAGAGCTCGGCGCGGCCCTGCACCGCGCCGCGGGGGCCGACCCGAATGCGTGGCTGGCCGCACAACACCCCGGCTGGCACGCGATCGGCCGAGTCCACCTGCACCTCGCAGAACACAAAGCAGATCCTGCGCTGCCGTTCGCATTCCTGGCGACCTACACGACGCGCCTGTCGGCGACGGCGCGACCCCAGCACGTGCCGATGGGCCGGGCGGTGCAGGAGGCGGCGGCGAGCGGCGATCGCCAGGGTCTGATCGCGCTGCTCGAGCCGGTGCAGCGGGCTGCCGAGCGAAGCCCGTGGCTGGCGGCGTTGGTCGCCTCCGGGGCGCTGTACACACCGGCGCGTTGGTCGGCCGAAGAGGCCTTCGCGATGCTGCGCGAGGTGCCCGCTCTGGAGCGCTCCGGGCTCCTGGTTCGGATGCCGGCGTCGTGGCGGCGAGGGCGCCCGGCGCGCGCCCAGGTCATGGCGACGGTCGGTTCGCGGGGCAGCGCCGCGCTCGGCACCGAGCTGCTGGTCGACTTCCGCGTCGGGCTGTGCGTCGACGGCGAGCCACTCAGCGAGGGCGAGATCGCGGCGATGCTCGCTGGGGTCGACGGCTTGCAGCTCTTGCGGGGTCAGTGGGTCGAGGTCGATCGCGAGCGCCTCGCGGCGATGCTGAGCCACTACGAGGCCGTGCACGCGAGGGCGACGAGCGACGGCCTGGGCTTTCACGACGCCATGCGCCTGATCGCCGGCGCCGCGCCCGAGGGCGACGGCGACGAAGGGCCAGAGACGCGCCCCTGGGCCCAGGTCGTCGCAGGTGAGTGGCTCGCTGAGATCCTCGCCGAGTTACGCGACCCGCAAGGCAGCCTCGCGCCGGCCGAGCCGGGGACTGACCTGAAGGCGACCCTGCGGCCCTATCAGGTCCGCGGCGTCGGTTGGCTGCACCTGCTCGTCCGCCTCGGGCTGGGCGCTTGCCTTGCAGACGACATGGGGCTCGGCAAGACGCTGCAGGTGTTGGCGCTCCTGCTGACGCTCAAGCACCAGGGAGACGGCGGGCCAGCGCTGGTCGTCGTGCCTGCCTCGCTGCTGGGCAACTGGCAGGCAGAGGCGCGCCGATTCGCACCGGACCTGCGCCTGCGGGTCGCCCACAGCTCGGCGCGCGGCGCCACCAGCGGCGAGGGCCGCGGCACAAACGAGGTCGCCCTCGTCGACTTCGACGCCGCGACGTTGGCCAACGTCGACCTCGTCCTGACGACCTACGGCATGGTGGTCCGGAACGAGGCGCTGCGCAGAGCAACCTGGCGGCTGTGCATCCTCGACGAGGCCCAGGCGATCAAGAACCCGGGCACACGCCAGACGCGCGCGGTCAAGTCGATCCGCGCCACCGCGCGCGTCGTGATGACCGGCACGCCGGTCGAGAACCGTCTGGGCGACCTGTGGTCACTGATGGACTTCCTCAACCCCGGCCTGCTCGGCACCGCCGCCGCCTTCCAGCGTCAGATCAAGAACCTCGACAACAGCCCGGAGGGCTACGCGCCGCTGCGCCGGCTGGTGCAGCCGTATCTGCTCCGACGTCGCAAGACCGATCCGACCGTGATCACCGACCTGCCCGACAAGACTGAGCTGCGCGCCTTCTGCGGCCTCTCCAGGTTGCAGGCTGCCCTCTATCAGGCCGCCGTCGACGATCTGCGCGAGGCGCTGGCCAGCGCCGACGGCATCGCCCGGCGCGGCGTCGTCCTCGCCTCGCTGATGCGCTTCAAACAGATCTGCAACCACCCCTCGCAGTGGCTCGGTGACGGCGCCTGGCGCCCCGACGACAGCGGCAAGTTCGCGCGCCTGCGCGAGATCGCCGAAGTCGTCGGCGAACGCCAGGACAAGATGCTGGTCTTCACCCAGTTCCGGCAGACCATCGAGCCGTTGCGGGCGTTCCTGCGCGACGTGTTGGGCCGTGACGGCCTCGTCCTGCACGGCGGCACGGCGGTGCGCGCCCGCAGCGAGCTGGTCGGACGCTTCCAAGAGGACCCGACCGTGCCGTATCTGATTCTGTCGCTGAAGGCCGGCGGCACCGGCCTGAACCTCACCGCGGCGTCGCACGTCGTGCACTTCGACCGCTGGTGGAACCCGGCTGTCGAGGATCAAGCCACCGACCGGGCGTTCCGAATCGGCCAGAGACGCAACGTGCTCGTCCACAAGCTGGTCTGCCGGGGCACGGTCGAGGAACGCATCGACGCCCTGATCAACGACAAACGGCAGCTGGCCGACGCGGTCTTGCGGTCGGGCGGCGAGGTGGCCTTGACGGAGATGAGTGATTCCGATCTGATGGCGACCGTGGCGCTGGACCTGAACGCAGCGCTGGGCGGTTCATGACGCGGCTCGATGGTCGCAGCTGCCCGGGGGCGACCGATGCGGGTCCTGCGAGCGTGCAGCGGCCATCGCCACAGGCACGGAGGCGCGAACGATGGTACGGCGGCGCGCTCGCTCATCGCGGGGAAGCTACGGCGGCTACGGCGGCTACGACGACTCTCTCGGGCGAGGCTGGGGACCGTACATTCCCGTCGCCCAGCGACGCCAGCAGGCCGCAGCCGAGATCAGCCGCCGGCAACGAGCCGGCGAGACACTCCAACCTGTCGTCATCGCCGGACGCCTGATGGCACGCACGGTCTGGGGCCGGGCGTGGTGTGATCACCTCGACGGCCACGGCGACTACGCCAACCGCCTGCCGCGGGGTCGCAGCTACGCCCGCAACGGCTCGGTGATTGACCTCGCGATCGACGCCGGCGTAGTCCGCGCCCAGGTCAGCGGCTCGTCGCTGTACCGCGTCGAGGTGAAGATCGACGCGCTCGCCAGCGACGCCTGGGCGGCCTTGTGCCGCGACTGCGCGGGCGGCATCGACTCGCTGGTCGAACTCCTCAAGGGCCAGCTGGCGGGCGGCGTCCTGCAGCGCCTCTGCGATCGCGACCGAGGCATGTTCCCGCTGCCGCGACAGATGCACTTCCGCTGTAGCTGTCCCGACGGCGCCGCGATGTGCAAGCACGTAGCCGCCGCCCTCTACGGCGTCGGCAGTCGCCTCGACAGCGCCCCGGAGCTGCTCTTCGTTCTGCGTCAGGTGGACCAGGGCGAGCTGGTCCGGCAGGCCGCAGCCGCGCCGGTCGCCACGTCGGCGGCGACGAGTCCCGGCTTGGGAGACGACGACCTGAGCGAACTCTTCGGCCTTGAGCTTGATGTCGGCGAGGTCGCCACGGCGGTCATCGCGCCGAAACCAGCCACGTCGACGCCGGCGCCCCGTCGTGCGCGGCGCCAGCGAGCCGCGCCAAGGTCAGCCGCGAAGAAGGCGACCTCACCAGGAGTCAATTCGAGATCCGTCACCGCAACGCTGCCAACCGTGCGACCCGGATCAGCGGCGGACCTGGCTTTGCGCACCCTGGCCAACCTGAACGAGGAGCTCCTCGCGGCGGTCGGGATCAAGCAGCTCAGCGGCACCGCTCACTCGCTGCCAGCGCTGCGCCAGGGGCTGGTGCGGCTTGAGCGACAGGGACTTGTGCGCCGCCTCCGCGAGGGCGGCGGCGAGGTGTGGTGGGGCATTACGGAGACGGGCCTGGCTGCGGCAGCGCGGCTGCCGTGAACCGGCGGCGATAGCGGGTCGCTGTTCGCTTCATTTGACCCGCTATCGCCGCCGGCTCACGCCATGGACTCGCCCACGGGAGGGCGACGAGACGTGCCCTTCGGCGTTCAACCCCACCTCGCCTGCTCCTGCGTATCTACCCGCGCGTCACGCGATAGCCTCGTGACACGCCTGCA
This sequence comes from uncultured Myxococcales bacterium, assembly GCA_937915965.1. Lineage (GTDB taxonomy): Bacteria > Myxococcota_A > UBA9042 > UBA9042 > UBA9042 > CALGHC01. The sequence goes on along the minus strand of CALGHC010000091.1, from coordinate 10,797 downwards.
CATGCGCATGGCCATCCTTGAGCGAGCCCTGCACCTGCTGACGCGCGTCTATGGACACTGGAGCGCGATTGGCTCCCTCCCTTGACGGATCATCCAACTCGCCATGATGAACACCGGCGAAGCGACATCGTCTTGCCTGGCCGACGCCGGGCCAAAGCTCGACTGCGACGACCAGAACTCCTGCACCATCGACGCCTGCGATCCCGACAGCGGCCGCATCCTCGATCCGTCGGTCCAGGACCCCTGCGACGACGGCAATTTTTGCACGGAGAAGGACGCCTGCATCGAGGGGGCGTGCGCGGGTGTGCCCGTGGAGTGCCCCGGGACAGGCAACCGATGTATCCCTGCGGTCTGCGACGCTGACAAGGGCTGCGTACCGACGCCCAAGCCCGAAGGGTCAGCTTGCGATGACGGCGACCCATGCACCGAGACCGACGGCTGCGCCAGTGGCTTGTGCGTGGGCAAGCCGATTGAGCCATGCTGAGCCATGCACGCAGAAGCCGCCGGGCGGGCCGAGAAGAGGCCGACCATGACGCGTCATGATCAGCACAGCCTGCTCGGTCTGGCGGTGTGCATATGGCCGGCAAATACACGAGGTTCACGCAACGACTACGGTCTGGTGACGTCTGGCACGACCGAGCTCGCCGCGCAGCCGATTCTCACCTTCGGCAACGTGGTGAACCGAGGTGGCGACGACGCGGCGTACGTGATCCCTGCCGCGCCGGCTTCCGCGCCGGTCGGCCCGGGCGATTGAGGGCGAGCGGCAAGGTGGAGGGCCGAGCTCAACGGAAGCTGCCTGCAGCCGAACCGTTGCTCGGTACCCGGATGCGGGTTCATACTCGCGAGATGCCCGCTGCCGCGACTCCCATCGACCCCAGGCTGACCGAACCTCACGTCAGCAACCGAGTCTACCTGGGCTTCCTGGCGTTCCTCAGCGAGCGCTACGGCCGCGAAGCGACTCGCGCGGCGGTCGCCGACTGCGGCATCCCTTTCAGCTACCTGGAAGACGAGAACGGCTGGGTCTCGCTCGAATACACCTCGCTCTTTGCCGACGCGGTGATGCGACATCTGGCCGGTGCGGAGCCGCCCTTGGCTTACGAACACCCGGCGTGGGACCTTTGGCGCCTGGCGGGCCACTACGCCATGATAGACGACCAGCCGGCACGGGTCGTCGCGACGGTGCGCGCGCTTGCATCGCCCGCGATGGTCTATCGGCGAGTCCCCGGTCTGGTCTCGCGGCTCAACCACGTCACTCTGATGGAAGTCACCGACCAGGGGCGCGGGTTCGCTGTGATCAGGGCAAGGCCCCGAGCCGGCGCGCCGCCCGATCTACCGAGCTACTGCTGGAGTCGACGCGGCTTCCTTGAGGCCATCCCGGCGCTTTGGGGATATCCCATGGCGCAGCTCACCCACCTGCGCTGCATCCACGACTCACGCAATCCCGCGGATGCGTGCGAGTACCTGATCCGCTACCAGGACCGGAAGATGGCGCCCTGGCTTTGGGTGGGGCTGCGGCTGACGCCGTGGCTCGGCGCGGGGGCGCTGATCGGCGGGTTGCACTTCGCCGGCCAGATGGCGGTCGGTGGTGCCGTCGGTCTCCTCGTCGGCCTCGCCGTGGAAGGCTGGCTGCGCCTCGGCGCCGCAAACCGTCGATATGTGGCCCACAACGAACGCTTCATATCGCTGATCGAAGACACAGATTCCCGCTACGCAGACCTGTGGGGCGAACGCGAGGAGCTGCGGCGGACGGCGCTGGCCAATCGGAAGATCTCGGGCTACCTGGCCCACGACCTGGTCGAACAGATCATGGAGAACCCCGAGATCGAACTCAGCTTGGGGGGGCGGCGCGTGCGAGCCGCCGTGCTTTTCACCGATATCGTCGGCTTCACGCCGCGCTGTGCCGACAGCGCACCCGAGGACGTGATCCGAGAGCTCAACACGTTCTTTGGTCACGTCGATCCGCTCGTGGCAGAACATGGCGGGGTCATTGACAAGCGATTGGGCGATGGCCTGATGCTGGTCTTTGTCAGCCACACAACGGATGAAGACGTCTCGGGCGCCGAAGCTCGAGCGGTGGCCTGCGGGCTCGCCATCCTCGCGGTCCTGCCCCGCTGCAACGCCGATCTGGCGGCAGCGGGCTCGGCTCCGATGGAGCTGCGTGTCGGTCTGGCGGCGGGCGAGTTGGTCCAGGGCAACCTGGGCTCGGCGGTGCGCATGGAGCACACGGTCATTGGCGACACCGTCAATCTGGCGTCGCGCCTTGAGGGGCAGGCCCGGCCCGGCCACCTGCTGATGCTGGCGGAACTCGCCACCCATGCGCCCGCCGGCACGATCAAGTCCGAGGCACGAACGATCTCCGTGAAGGAGCTGGAGCGACCGATCATGGTGGTCGAAGCGCGGCCAGAAGGCGACTAGACTCCCGTCTTTGGGGGAATATGCCGCCGGCCGGCTGAGGCAAGATGGGCGCCCTCCAAAGATCGCCGCGCTACTTCCCCCGCGCGGCCAACGCAGCGGCCACGGTCGCGCGCGTCTCGTCGATCTGCCCAACGAAATCGCCAAGGTCCCAGAACTTCGCGCCCGACCGCGGCGTCTCGACTCGCCAGCATCCTGGATCATCGAACGGCTGGTCGCGGCCGTGACTGCGGGCGACCTGATGGGCGACCACCTCGGTGTCGGGGCGCCACGCCCGGAACGCGGCCAGGCCGAGGCGATCGGCGGCGCCGCCGTCGCTGCAGCGCAAGCCATCGACGTCGACGGCGGCGAAGATCCCGGGGATCGCACACGAGGCGGCGACGGCTTCGGGTAGGGGACCTGCGCGCAGCAAGCGGTGACCCTGGCCGGCGGCGACGACGCCGACGGCGAAGGGCCGGGGCAGATCTTCAAAACGAGCGGGCAGCAGCGGCCGCAGCCAGGCGATCAGGGCCTCGAGCGAGACCAGCCCGCGCCAGGGTCGTCGGTGGACGCGGAAGAAGTCGATGGGCCGGTGCTGACCAAGCTCCGCCGCGATTCGGGCATGATCGTGACCTGCGGCCCACAGAGCGCCCACCACAGCCCCCGACGAGGTGCCGGTCACAGCGTCGACGTCGAGACCGGCAGCCTCGACAGCGGCGAGGAAGCCCGTGTGGCGCGCGAAGGCGAGGAAGCCACTGGAGAGCAGGACATCGGTCATGGTGAGAAGAGGCCTGGTCGCGACCGGGTCGCGTCCCGGGCTGGCGCAAGCGCGCGCGCGCTCGACGGCTTGGTTCGCATCGGTCGCGTCGGCCACGTCGGCCGCGCTGCCCGCGTTGCTGGTGTCCTGGCCACTAGACCTCCTGTCCATCTGAGGCGGCGATGGCGGTCTCGACCCTCGCGAGCGCCGCCTCGCCGTCGTCCGCGCACATGCCGGCGGTCACGCGCAGCACCCGCCAGCCCAGGCGTCGCCAGTAGCTGCGCATGTAGACATCGCGGGCGAGCGGATCGGACTCGCTGAGGAAGAGCGAGAGGTCGACCGCGATCGGCCGACCGCCGGGATCGCGGGCGACGGCGAGATCGATCTTGCGCCGCGCCATGCCGACCCGCTCCGCCACATTCAGGCCGCGGGCGCGCAGCTGCCCGGCGACCCAGGCGATGGCTTGATCTTCGGTGGCGCTCCTTTGGCGGGCGACCGGGTCATGATCGTCGGCCTGCGCGCCGACGACGGCTGCGGCCCGGTCGAGCGCGCCGGCGGCTTGGACAGCGTCGCCCTGAGCGCATGCGCGGGCGTAGGCGAGGTAGGCAAGCAGCAGCTTGGGGCCGGGGTTCTTGGTGCCGGATACGTCAAGCTGCGACGGGTCGAACGACGCGACGATGTGCACGCCGATTCGAGCGCGGGTGATGGCGACGTTGAGGCGCTTCTCGCCACCACGCTGGCCCACGGGACCAAAGCGCGCGTGGATCGCGCCGTCGTCGGGCGAGGGTCCGTAGCCGATCGAGAAGACGATGACGTCGCGCTCATCCCCCTGGACGTTCTCAAGGTTGCGTACGAAGAGCTGATCCGACGGCGGTCGACCGGCGTCGCGATCAAGGGCGTCGCGGCAGCGCTGATCATCGGCGGTGCGCTCTTGAAGGAGCCGCTCGATGAGCTCGGCTTGCTGCAGGTTGAACGTCACGACCCCGACCGACGGGGGGACGCCGTCAGGCCCCCGCGCGCAGATCAGGTCGACGACGCGGTCGACCACGGCGGCGGCCTCGACCGCGTTGCAGCGGTCCTCCCACGCCCCGGCGACGCGATGCCAGTGCAGCCCCTCGACCTCGGGGGCTGACGGCGGATCGGGGCGGGGCGCGGTGACCAGGCGTCCGCCGTAGAAGGTTCGGCTTGAGAACGCGATCAGGGACTCGTGTCGTGACCGATAGTGCCAGGTCAGGGTCGTGCTCGGGTAGGCGATGCGGGCCAGACCGAGCAGCGACTCGGTGCGCAGCAGAGCGCTCTCGTCCCCATCCTCGTCATCGACGCCATGCGAGGCAGCAAAGAAACGGCTGGGTGGCATCTGCTGCTCGTCGCCGGCGATCAACACGCGGCGCGCGCGCACAAAAGCCGGCAGCACGGACTCGACGGGACACTGGCTGGCCTCGTCAAAAATGACCAGATCGAAGAGGTCGCGCTGCAGCGGGAAGAGGGAGGCGACGCTATCGGGCGAGCACAACCAGACCGGCCGCAGGGCCGCGAGGCTGTCGTCAAAGAAGCGCTCGGCGAGCTGGCGCAGGGTCAGCCGCCGGCGGCGCTTGCGGGCCTCGCTCAGCAGCAGGCGGCAGCGGCGGGCGCGACCCTCGTCGCCCAGCAGGGTGTGGATCCGCTGGCGATAGAGGCCGACGACGCGGGCGCTGGCGAAAGCCTGCACGCCAGCGAGATCGGCGGCGAGCTCGTCGAGCAGGGCGTCCTCGACCAGGGCTGCCTCAACGAACGCCCTGCTGCGACCGCCCAAGCGGGTCGCGATCCAGTCGCGCTCCAGCGCCGACACGGCGTCCTGCCCCGACCGCTGGAGGTTCGCTGTGGGCGGGTTCCAGCGACACAGAAACCTGCGCGCCCAGGCCGGCTCGTCGGCGAGCAGGCGGTCGATCCGGGCCGCCTCGGGCGCGTCGACCCACGCAGCCTCGAGCTCCTGCGCGTGGGCGACGGCCTCGCCGATGTGACCCCGGCGAGCCAGGTCCAAGCGCTCGCGAAGCTGGCCGAGGATGCCGGCGTCGAGGGCGCCCTCGGCGTCGTCGAGGCGGTTGGTCAGTGCGGCGAAGGCGCGCTGGGCGCGGTACTCGGCGAGCGCAGCGCGAATGAACGGCTCGTCGGCGAGATCTGATCCTTGTACAAACGCGGTAACCGCACGAAACGGCCCGCCAAACGGGATCAACGCCTCGCGGAGGCGGTGCACGGCGCGCACCAGATCAGTGTGGCTGGTCAACGACTCGATGGCCGCGTCGATCTCGGCTACTTCGCCCTGGAAGCCGAAGTCGAGGAAAGGATTGTCCAGTGGCATATCCGCGTTGAGCTGCTGCCAGCCCAGGGCGTCGCGAGCGACAGCGGTCAGAGGCGCCTCGGGCTGGCCGGCGCTCACGACCAGCGGCCAGCGCCCGACGAAAGACGGGCAGCGCTCTTGCACGTGCCCGACCAGGGCCCGCAGCCGCCAGAACCCAGGGAGGGCCCAGCGGTACCATCGAAGGCGCAAGCTGGTGAGGCGGCCGAACGAGTCGATCCAGCCACGCAGCTCAGCGGGCTCGACGGTCATCAGCTCGCGGGGCGCGTCGGCGAGGCTGGCCCGAGCGCTCTGCAGTCGACCAAGGACCTGACTCCACTCGCCGGTCATCGCGTGGCCGCCGGTCCACCCCCAAAACAACGCGAAGCGGTGCTGACGAGCCGCGTCGCCGCGATCGAGCAACTCAAGGACGGTGGCAGCGGTGTCGAAGGCGGGTCGCAGCTCGTCGCGCTGTCGCTCGGTAAGATGCGCGCCGGCCCGCTCGAGGCCGCGCAGCTCGCCAAGCCATGTCTCGATGAAGGCGTGGTGACGAAGCAGATCCGCGTCGACGAAGGAACCGAAGTCTGTGCGTTGATGCAATGGGTGGGGCGCTGCGAGGGCGCGACAGGTGCTGGCGAAGGCCTCAAGCCGTGGCAGGTAGTCGTGGGCGTCTCGCTCGCTGACGTCAGCGCCGGCGCCGGCGAGATCCGGCAGCGGCCGCGGTGGATCTGCGAGGCGACGCAGGTAGAGCGTCGCCAGATCGAGCTGACCGTCGGGCGCGGCGGTGAGGGCGTCGTATGCCTGCTGGGTCATCTCCAGGCGGGTGCGCATGCGGCCGAGGACGACGTTGTCAGGCACCGCCGGCGGCGCGTCATCCTGGTCGCCGATGGCGCGCTCAATCGTCTCGACCAGGGCCCGACAGAGGCGGGCGCGATCGGCGCTCACGTCGTGGACCACGGCGAGGGGCTCGCCGAGACCGACACCGGCGAGCCGGGCGGCGACGACGTCGAGAGCGGCGCGCTTCTCGCACACGACCAGCACCCGCTGGCCAGCCGCCAACGAGGCGGCGACGAGGTTGGCGATCAGCTGCGACTTGCCGGTTCCGGGCGGGCCCTGCACGACCAGGCCGCGGCCGCCGGCGCCTTGCGACCAGGCCAGAACGCGGTCCTGGCTGCTGTCGGAGGGCAAGGGGAGGTGCTGCAGGACCTGAGCCGATAGCTCCCGCGCACCGCCCCAGGCGCCGCCGAGGGTGGGATCGAGCGGCTCGTCGACCGACAACAGGTCGGCCGCGCGACCCAGCGTCGTGTCGTCGAGAGGCCCGTCGAGCAGCGCGTCGAAGTCGGCGACGACGCTGCTGCCGGATGGCGGAAATCGCCCCAGGACCATGAGGTTGTCGAGGTGGAAGCGGGCCACCGGCAGCCCGCCGATCTGATCGGCGGAGCGAGGCAGGACGCGGCTGAGCGCGCTCGCCAGGGCGCCCGCAGGTGCGAGCGGCACGCCGGCGGCGCGCAGGGTGTGATCGATGCCCGCCCAGGTCGGTTCATCGGCAGCGAATACGCGGTCGTCGTCGTTGGCGAGCAGCTGTTCCCAGGTCAACTCGCAGCCGGCGAGGCGAGATAGGGTCGGCGGCAACGCCGGGTTGAGATAGGGCAGCCCACCCAGGGCCAGGCGCCAGTGATAGCGCCCCTTGGTCACCAGCTGGAGCCGCGCGGGATAGATCAGCAGCGGCGCGCGGATCCACGTCCCGTCGGCGCCGCGGCCCTCAAGGAAGGGCCAACCGACGGCCAGATCCCACACGCCGGTCTCAAGCCAGGCATCGCGCGCCTTGGCGGCGAGACTGGCCAGCGAGCGCTCGATGACGGCGCCTTCTTCGTCGGTGGGCCGCTGTTCGATCAACTCCACCTCGGCGTCGTCGCGACGCCCCAGGACGTCGACCAGGGCGGTGAAGGCGGCGGGCCGCTCTTGCTGCAGGTGGCTGAGGTCGAAGGCGCCGCTCTTGGTGCAACGGCTCAACCGCAGGGTGCGGCTGTGGTGGTTGAGCCCGACGAGGCGGTCGCGCAGCGCCTCGAGGCGTTCACGCCGGGTGGCGCCGGGACCCGGTGGCGGACCATCGCTACGAGGCGACTCGGGGCTGGCAGTGGGCGGCCTTGGAGCCATGGTGGTATCCGGGGTGGCGCGACCAGGGCGGAAGGGCCAGAAGGCGGCGGAAGGTCCAGAAGGCGGCGGACGGGCCGGAAGGCGGCAGACGGACCGGAAGACGGCGCGCAGGCGACCACGCGGCGGGCGCTCAGCGCAGGCGTGCGATCTTCTTCTCGAACCCCCAAGCGACACCGCCGCCCGTCGCCACGACCAGGCGCACCTTGACCGGAAGAAGATGGGTCTTTGGCAGACCATCGATCGCGCCTGGCCCGCTGGCAAACTGACCGTCACTCGCCGAGCCAGCCTCGGTCGAATGCCACAGCCAGTGCGCGGCCTGCGAGCCGACGTTCGGCCAGCCCGAGCCGCCACCGCACTCGCCGTTCTCGCCGGGGCTCAAGAGCTTCCACGCGGCGTCGCTGCCCTGCACGTAGACCTCGTGTCCGCCGGACTGGCTGTTCTCCCAGTCGCCGGCGTCGTCATCTGCGACCGAGGCGACCTGGCGGGTGTCGTTGCCCAGCTCGGTCACGAGGCCGCGCAGCGCGGTCAGCTGTGCGGCCGTGAACGGCTTGCCTGTCGCGGGGTTGAGGTACGACGGCGTGGCCTCGTGCTCGGCCGTCCCGCTGAAGTCTGCGACCACGCCGGCCTCGGCCGCGCCCTCGATGTGCTTGCCCGAGTCGTCGCCGCACTTGCGCCACGGGTTCGAGTCGCTCTCCTCGCCCATCAACACATTCTGGCTCGAGCCGAGCTGCACGCGGATCCAGCCGCCGCCTTCGGTCTCCATGTCGCAGGCGACCTCGAAGGCGTCCTTGGGGTCGGCAGCGACTGGGTCGATCCACCAGTTCCCGGTCTTGGACGTCGGATCGGCGCTGAGGATCGCCGCGCAGGATTTGGCCGGTGCGCCTTGGGTGCCGATGGGGTTGAAGGCGGTGGCCACCAGCCAGGTCTGGCCATTGCACAGTCGCAGTGCGGATAGCTCCGTGTCGAAGTACATGCCGCCGGCGTGAGCGGCGTCGCAGCCAGCCGGCGGCTTGGCGGCGTTTTGGACGCGGAACTGCAAGCTGGGATGCCAGCCATGATCGACGTCGGCGGCGAAGGTGGTCGCGCCCTTGACCGAGAGCGCGGCGTCGACGGTCAGCGCCCCCGCGAAGGTCCCGCCTGCGGCCGGGACCCAGGCTCCCTGCATGTCCGGCGCGAGCATCGCCGCGGTCACACAGCCAGTGCAGTCGAGCTTCATGGCCTTGCCGGCGACCAGGGCCTCCTCGGCGGTCGTCGCGCTGTCGGCGACCTTGGCGCTGTCGGCAAGATCGGCATGCTTGGCCTCGTCCGCAGCCAAGGCGTGGTCGGCCTCCAGCGCGTTGAGGGCGGGCCCGTCTTTGCTGTCGGAGGCCGCGTAGGTGAACGAGACGTGCTTGCTCTCGATCGTGCCCGCGGCGATGTGCCCGCCGACCAGGCAGCCCGAGCAGTCCAGGCCCGTCGCCGACCCGCCAGGCTCGGTCGAGGCGGCATACGGAAACAGCCCCTTTCCGGCGGCGGCGGCGTAGTAGGCCCGCGCCACGTCGCGCAGCGGCGTGCGCGGAAACGGCGGATCGGACGCGACCTGTACCTGCAGCCACAGCGGCTGGCCGGACTCGAGCAGGGCGTCGGGGATCGGCTTGGCCTCGCCGATCATCAAAGCGAAATAGCCGTCGCTCACCGCGGCATCGAGGATGATGTGCTCCCATACGGGCACCTCTGCTTCCAGGGCGTCGTAGAGTCGAACAACGAGGACGTAGTCGCCGTCGGCGACCGGCCCACCCGCGGCGGTGCGCAGGACGCCGACTGCCGGCAGGACGGCGGCGGCAGCGGAGGCGGCGCTCAAGAGGATCGTGAGGGCACCAAGGGCGCCAAGGGCGCCAATGAAGCGGAGACTGCGGGTGGTCGACATGGGGCCTCCGGCGGGAACAGGCGAGCGACGGCGAACGGTACCATCGTCCCGAGGGTGGGCCGGGAGGTCAAGGGCGATGCCGCAACGGCCACCAAGACGGCCCGAGAGAGCGTTCGCTCTGGGGCAACTCCCCTGGAGCCCGGCGAGCCAATGCGGTATGTCATCCAAGTGCCGACAAGAACAAGAAGCCGGCCGATATCTGGAGGTACCCATGATGACCACCGCCCGCCGCATCGTCCTCGCTACCGCGCTGTGCCTTTGGGCCGCGCCGGCCCACGCAGCCGAGCCCAGCGCCACGTTGCCAGTGCAGGGTGTCTTGCGCAGCGTCGCAGGCGGACCGGTCGCCGATGGCACGTACATATTTCTGGTGGGGTTCTACGACAACGACAACGCAGAGATTCCCAAGTGGGACGAGACCTTGACCAACGTCACGGTCGCCAATGGGTTCTTCCACGTCGTGCTGGGCGCGAACCCGGCCAAGCCGATCCCGGCCGCCTGGCTGCAGGACGGCGTGCCGCTTTGGCTGCAGATCCAGGTTGGCAACGAGGCGGCGCTGCCGCGGGTCCAGCTCGGCCGCGTGCCAGCGGCCTGGCGGGCCGACGTGGCGGGTCGGGCCGAGGACCTCGCCTGCACGGGCTGCGTCGCGACCGGCGACCTCGCCGATGCCGCCGTGACCGGCGCCAAGATCGCTCCGGCGAGCATCACCGCCAGCCATCTCGCCTTCACCTACGCCGCCTCGAAGTCGCAAGGCGGACCGGCCGAATCGGCCCTCAACGCCGACCACGCAGCGGCCGCCGACCAAGCCGCGCAGGCCAGCGTGGCGGACTTTGCGACCGAGGCCGACCACGCCAAGAAGGCCGATCTCGCGACGACGGCCGACGAGGCAAACACCGCGTCGACAGCGTCGAAGCTCGCCTGCGAACAGTGCGTCAGCCCCACGCACCTGCACCCCGACACCAAGGCCGCGTTCGTCGCGGCCCAAGGCGGAGCGGTCAGCGGCGGGCTAACGGTGGGCGGCGGGCTGGTCCTGGGCGACTCGATCATCGACGGCGGCCGCTTTGCCGCGATCGACGTCGCCAAGGCGCCGTGCACCGCGGGCCAGCTGGGTCGCGTCGCCATCGACACGGCCTCGAGCCGAATCTATTTCTGCGACGGCAAGACCTACCAGCGCCTGGTGATCTGCTCAGAGGTCTGCCCGCCCGCGGCGACGATCGCCTGCCCCGGATCGATCGCCCAAAAAACCGAAAATACCCCGTTGCCCTTGAACTTCAA
>CALGHC010000090.1 GCA_937915965.1 uncultured Myxococcales bacterium | reverse complement strand
CGACGGCAACTTCGTCGATCTGACCGCCTACGAGTTCGACCTGCTGGTCGCGCTGGTCCGCCGGCCGGGCAGGGTGGTCGAGCGCGACGCGCTCCTGGCCGAGGCGGGGCGCGGCGACGTCACCGTCGGGACCCGCACGGTCGACGTGCACGTCTCCAATGTACGCAGGAAGCTGGCCGCGGCGTCGCCCGACCGGCCCGCACCGATCCGCACCGTGCGCGGCGTCGGCTACGTCCTGACCGGGGAGGGCTGAGCGATGGCCAATCAGCGCCGCCACCGTCGTCGGGGCCACGGCCGGCCCCTGCGCCACCATCTCTTTGTCTGGTTCGGAGTCGTCATCGCGCTGAGCCTGGCGACCTCGGTTGGCCTCACGTGGCTGCTGCGCGACGCCGACCAGAGCGGCTGGAGCGGCCACTTCCAGCGGCTCGAACAATTCGGCGTCGGTCGGCTCGCCTACGTCTGGGAGGACGCGGAGGAGCGCACCGAGCTCGCCCGCGCGATCCACGAGGATCTCGGCGTCGCTGTGCGGCTGGTGTCCATTGATGGCACCGTCCTCGAGGCGCGCGGCACCTGTCCGCGGGCTCCCTGGCGCCGTCCGGTCCAGGCCGCCGATGGCCGACCACTGGGTCGCGCTGAGCTGTGTCTGCCGCACGGCGGCGGTGGCCACCTGGCCCTGCTCACGGTGGGGATCTTCGGTGTCCTGCTTTGGTGGGGCGCTGGCCTTCTCGCCCGTCGCCTGACCCGGCCCCTCGAAGCGCTCACTGCGGTGGCGCGCGACCTGGGCGAGGGTCATCTCACCCGTCGCGCCCGCTTCGTCTCGGCCCGCGGCGAGGTCGGTGAGCTCGCCCGCGCGGTCAACGAGATGGCCGACCGGATCGAGGCGCAGCTCGCCGACCAGCGCGCCTTGCTCGCCACGGTCTCGCACGAGCTTCGCACGCCGCTGGGCCACATGCGGATCCTCGCCGAGACCGCCCAGGAGCGCGGAGATGCCACCCCAGCCCTCGCCGAGATCCTCGAAGAGCTGGCCGAGATGGACGCTCTGGTTGGCAACCTGCTGGCGAGCTCCCGCCTCGACTTCGGCCGCGTCGACCGCCGGGCCACAGACCCTGTCGCGCTCGCCCGCCGGGCCCTGGAGCGCGCCGGCCTGGACGGCAGCGCCGATGGGGATCTGGTTGTCGCCGACGACGCGCCGGCCGAGGTCGACGTCGATCCCACCTTGATAGCCCGCGCTCTCGCCAACCTGGTCGACAACGCCGTGCGCCACGGCGGCGGCGTCGCCCAGCTGGTGGTCCGCCACAGTGACGGCCGAACCGTCTTCGAGATCCACGATCGCGGCGAAGGCTTCGACCCGGCGCTGCGCGAGCAGCTCTTCGCTCCCTTTGAGGGCGCAGGCTCCGAGCACGCCGCGCTGGGTCTGGGCCTGGCGTTGGTGCGGCGCATCGCCGAGGCCCACGGCGGCAGGGCATTCGCCCGCAACGTCGACGGCGGCGGCGCGTGCTTCGGTCTCGAAGTCTAGCCGTGGCCAGGGATCAGCCGGCTGGGCCGCCCGACGTCGCCGGGACGGCCGGTCGGCAATGGTCAGCGCTCATGAAGAACGGACGGTGCCGCGCCTGCAGGCCGGTCGCGGCCGGGCGTCTAATGATTTGTCTACTGGATAAATAGATACTACCGCGCGTCGCTGCACCCTCCTCGGCGGAATGATTCGATTGCAGCGAGTTGCCCGGCGGCGTAGGCTGAGCGCGACACAGTGATTCACCGAACCGCAGACCGCAGCGCCATGCCAGACTACTCGCCCATCGCTGCTTGCGCAGGCGTCGCCGCTCCCGTGCCCGCGCCGGTGCTCGTGCCAGCGCAGAGGCAGACACAGACGCAGACACAGACGCAGACGCAGACGCAGACACGGACGCAGAAGCACAAACAGCCGCTCGCTCCGACGCTGGCGCTGGCGCTGGCGCTCTGGACGCTCCCGGCGTGCAGCGATCCAGTGACGCCGGTGGCCGGCTGTCCGCCCGGCAGCAGCTGCGTGACGCTGCAGTTTGGCACGGGCGTCGGCGGAGATGGCGCAGTGGGCGGCGAGGTCGTCGGCGCTTCGGACGCTGGCTCGGGTGGCGAAACTGTCGCCGCCGCGGACGTCGCCGCGGACCCAGACGCAGCCGCGGTTTCGGACTCCGGCCCTGGCTCGGACTCCGGCCCTGGCTCGGACGTCGACCCGGGCTCGGACGCGGACCCGGGCTCGGACGCTGGCGCTGTTTCGGACGCTGGCCCTGTCTTGGACGCCGGCCCTGTCTCGGACGCTGGCCCTGTCTCGGACGCTGGCGCTGTTTCGGACGCAGACCCGGGCTCGGACGCAGACCCGGGCTCGGACTCGGCCGTCGACTCGGCCGCGGACGCGCAATCGGATGCGGACCTGGACGCCGTCTCGGACACGGCCCTCGACGCCGTCTCGGACGCAGTCTCAGACACGGCGGCCGATGTCACGCCGGACGTCGCCAAGGACACAGCGGCCGACGTCATCAAGGACACCGGCCCACCGCCCTGCAAGCTGGTCTGCGGCGAGGCCTGTTGCGCCGGAGCCGAGACCTGCGTGTGGGGGACCTGCGTCGTCCCCGCTGGTCCCTGCAAGACGGGCGACGACTGCACCGACGACCACGGCTGCTTGGAGGGGGTCTGTCTCCCCTACGGCGCACCACCGCTGGGCGGCAACGACTGGACCTGCGCCAAGGTCATCCCCCTTGGGGTCTTCGCGCCGGCGCTGCAGTGCGAGTGGAAGGGGCCACCGCCGGGCGACAAGTGGCCGAATCACAAGAACGTGCTTGGCACACCCGTGGTGGTCTCGCTGGCGTGGCAGACCTCGATCATTGACCCGTCGATCCTCTTCGTGAGCTACGACGGAACCGACGGCGGCGGCGCGGCGGCGGCGTGCGCTGGCGGTGCCCACGGCGTCATCCGCATCATCCGCGGTTCGGACTGCAAGCAGCTGTTCACCATCGACGCCGTCAACGTCCGCGCCTCGACGCCGCTGGCGGTCGGCGACCTGGGCTTCGATGGCAAACCCGAGATCGTCGCGCTGCGCTGCGGCGGTGGCCTCGTCGCCTACACCCAGGACGACAAGGGCGGCTACAAGGTCCTCTGGCAGACCGAGCCCCTGTTCGCGGGCAGCTTGTGGAGTGGCCCGAGCATCCACGACCTCGACAACGACGGCGTCGCCGAGGTGCTGATGGGTGGCTTCGTCTTCGACGCGGCTGGCAAGCTGCTCGATGGCGCGCTGGGCATCTTGCCGTACTCGCAGGGTGTGTTCGCAGTGGTCGCCGACGTCGACGTCGATGGCGTGCCCGAGCTCGTCAGCGGTGACGGCGTCTGGGGCTGGGACGCCAACGCCAAGAAGTGGAAACTCGAGCACCAGACTGGCCAACCCCGCGGCCACGCCGCCGTCGCAGATTTTGGCACTTTTGGCGCCGACCCGAAGCTCGACGATCGCAGCACGCTCGACGGCATCGCCGAGGTCGCCTCGGTCTACAGCGGCAAGGTCCAGGTCCAGACCCTCGATGGCCGCGTCGTCTTTGGCCCGGTGGCGCTGCCCGCTGGCGGCACCGGCGGCGCGCCGACCATCAGCGACTTCGACCAGGACGGCCGCGCCGAGGTCGCCCTCGCCGGCAAGGGCAGCTACAGCGTCTTCGACATGGACTGCACCGCCGCGGGCGACCTCAAGACCTGCCCCAGCGGAGCCAAGGCCGGCATCCTGTGGTCGCAGCCCTCGCAGGACCACAGCTCGAGTTCGACCGGCTCGTCGGTCTTTGACTTCGAGGGCGACGGCAAGGCCGAGGCGATCTACGCCGACGAGTGCTTTGCGCGGGTCTACGACGGCTCGAACGGCGAGGTCATCTACTCCCAGGGCCACACGTCGTGCACCTGGTACGAGAACCCCGTCATCGCCGACGTCGATGGCGACTTCAAGAGCGAGCTGGTCGTGCCGTCAAACGTCAACTGCGGCATGTACGCGAGCTGCGCATCCAAGTTGCCCAAGCTCGCCGGCACCAATGTGCCAATCGACCCCCTCTTCAAGGGTCCGCGCTGCGAGAAGCCAGCGGATTGTCCCAGCCAGGTCTGCGATGCGGGATTTTGTCGCTGCAAGGGCGACATCGACTGTGGCGTGGGTTCGTCGTGGCGCTGTGGTGCGCCGATCGCCGGCACCCCCGGCGTAGGCAACGTCTGCCGCTCGGCGCTGCTTGGTCCCGTAGCTGGGGTGAAGGTCTACCAGGACTCCCAGGACCGCTGGGTCGACTCGCGGCCGGTGTGGAACCAGCACGCCTACAGCGTCACCCACGTCGGCGACGGCGGCGAGATCCCGATGACCGGCCTGTGGCAGCCCAATTGGCTGGAGCCGGGCATGAATCACTACCGTCAAAACGCCCAGGGCAGCCTCGACGCGAGCTCGGTACCCGACCTGACCGCAGAATTTGGCGCCAAGCCGCTCGCCTGCCTCGCCGGCACGATGGTCGTCAGCGTCGAGATCTGCAACCGCGGCACCAAGGCGGTCGGCGCAGGCCTGCCGTTCGCCATCTACCTGGCCGACCCGGCAACGGGCTCGGCGCCCGCGTGCCAGGGCCTGGTCGAGCAGATCCTGGTCGCAGGGGCCTGCAAGGAGGTCTCGTGTGCGATCGCGCCGGCGCCTCCCGGCAAGGTGACCGTGTACGCCGTCGCCGACGACGGCGGCGACGGCAAGGGCGACAACGTCGAGTGCTTTGAAGCCAACAACGGCGCCCAGATCGAGACCGCCTGTCCGTGAGGGGAGGGGCGCACCGACACGGGCGCGGTTCACGATTCCGGGTCAGCAGCCGCGCCCGTGATCGGCAGCCGTTCG
>CALGHC010000089.1 GCA_937915965.1 uncultured Myxococcales bacterium | reverse complement strand
GGCGGCGAGCTGGTCGAGGGGGTGGTCGTTCGGGGCGACCACGACTATGGCTTTTTGCACTTCGACGACGGTGACAGTGACGATGGGCACGGCGAGGACGCTTTCTTGCCGCCTGGCGAGCTCGGCGGGCTCATGCCCGGCGACCGCATCCGTTGCCGAATCGAAGCAGGCCGCAAGGGGCCGATCGCCCGATTTGTCCAGGTGGTGTCTCGAAAACACGCTGTGATCAGCGGCACGCTGCGGCGACGCGGCCACGCCGCATGGGTCGACACCAACGGAGAGGTCCTGCGCGGCGCGCTGATCCTGCCAGAGGGCGACGAGGGGGGCGCCGACGGCATCGAAGACGGCGTGCTGGTTGAGGCCTTGATCACGCGCTACCCGACGGCCGTCACGTCGGCGATCGGTCGGGTCTTGCGGGTCATTGGTCGTTCGGGAGAACTCGAGGCCGAGCTCGAGCGCCTGCTTGGTCTGGCCGAGATCGTCCGTGCCTTCTCGCCGGAGACCGAAGCAGAAGCTGAGGCGCTCGGCGACGCGCCGGACGAGGCCGCCATGCAAGGGCGGCTCGATCTGCGTCAAGTACCGCTCGCGACGATCGATGGAGAGACCGCTCGCGACTTCGACGACGCGGTGTTCGCCGAAGCAGAGGGGGACGGCTGGCGCGTGCTTGTCGCCATCGCCGATGTCGCCGCCTATGTCCGCCCAGGGACGCCGTTGGACAACGACGCCCTCGCGCGCGGCACCAGCGTCTACTACCCCGGCGGGGTGGTGCCCATGCTGCCGCACAAGCTCTCGAGCGGCCTGTGCTCGCTGATGCCGGGTGTCGATCGGCTCTGCCTCGTCGCCGAGATGTGGGTGGCACCTGGCGGAATCGTCCGCAAGAGCGCGTTTCACAAAGGGGTCATGCGCAGTCACGCGCGCCTGACGTACACCGGCGTCCAGGCTTGCCTCGACGGCGACAAGGAAGCCGCCGCCGCGGTCCCGGCCTCTGTGCGCGCCGGCCTCGCAGACCTCGTCGACGCCGCGCGTGCGTTGCGCAGAGCCCGCAAAGGCAGAGGCGCGCTGGATTTCGACTTGCCTGCCGCCGCCGTCGAGGTGAACGCCGAGGGCCACCCGGTCCGCATCGGCCTGGAGGCCCGCCTGGAGGCGCACCGGATCATCGAGGACCTGATGGTCGCCGCCAACGAGGCCGTGGCGGCGGCTTTCGAGGATCACGACTGGCCCTGCATCTACCGCATCCATGAGCCGCCCGACCCGGAGAAGCTCGAGAAGTTGTTGCGCCTCGTCCGGCTGCTCGGCGGCTCGACGGGCCGCGGGGCCGGCGCGCCGACCAGCTCGCGGGGCCTGCAGGCGGTTCTCTCGCGCTTTGACGACCACCCGGCCCGCTCGACGCTGGAGCAGCTCGTCTTGCGAGCGATGATGCGGGCTCGGTACAGCGCCGAGAACGTCGGTCACTACGGGCTCGCGTCGCCTGCCTACCTGCACTTCACCTCGCCGATCCGACGCTACCCGGATCTGGTCGTCCACCGTTTGCTTGGCGACCGCATCGACGCCGACCCGAAGCGCAAGTCCAGTCGTTCCCGCGCGGATCGCTACTTCGACCTCGAGGAGATCGCACGGCAGACCAGCGAGAAGGAACACGCCGCCACGAAGACGGAGCGCGCCGTCGACGACCTCTTTGCTTGCTGGTTCATGCGCGACCACATCGGCCTGCGCGACTCCGGAACCGTGGTCGGCTGCGCCGAGTTCGGCATCTTCGTGCGGCTCGATGCGCACCACGTCGAGGGGATGGTCCACGTTTCGGCCATCGCTGAGGGCTTCTTGGTCTTCGACGACGCCAGGCTTCGCCTGCACACCCGCAATTCGGGTTTCTCGGTCGGCGTCGGCGACCGCGTCGAGGTCGAGGTGCGAAGCGTCGACATTGGTCGAAGGCGAATCGACCTTGCCTTCATGGGGCGCCTGAACTCGCCGGGTAACCGCGCGGCGGCGGCCAGACCGAAAGCGACACGTGGCCGCGGTCGCCCGGCTGCAGCGCCCCCCCGGCCCAGCCGGACCAAGGCCGCCGTCGCTGGCCAAGGCGGGACCAAGCCGAAGGGCGTCAAATCACGCGGCGATAAGTCCAAAAAATCCAAAGCGAGACAGGGAAGTCCGAGCGGCAACGAGGTGGCTGGCACCTCGACGAAGCCCGCCTCGACGAAGCCCGCCTCGGCGAAGCCCGCCTCGAAGAAACCAGCCTCGACGAAGCCCGGCAGCCCGGCCGGAACCGAAGCAAGCGCCGAGGTGGCTGGCACCAAGTCGCGCAGGCGCAAAAAGAAGAGTCCTACGTGATTCCAAGACGGCGCTACGAGCTGCCCACCGACCTGGCCAGGCTGGCGGTCGCGTCCCTGCTGCGCGGTCACGTCGCCGATGGTCCCGGGCCGTCGGCCTTCGAGGACCGCCTCCGCGACCACCTCCACACCGAACGCCGCGGCCTCGCGCTGCGACTCGCCACCTCCGGCCGCGCTGCCCTCGACCTTGTCCTCGACGCGCTCGCTGTGCCCCGCGATGCCACCATTATGCTGCCGGGTTGGACCTTTGCTGGGGTCGCTGACCACCTCGAGCGCCGCGGCCAGCGTTTGGTCATCTGCGACATCGACCCCGCGACGGGGCTGATGACCGCCGAGACGGTCGCGGCCGCCTGGCGTGAGGACGTCCGCTGTGTCCTGGTCACACACCTCTGCGGCCGGGTGGCCGACGCGGCCGGGATCGCCGCGGTCGCTGGCCCGCGCGGCGCGGTCGTGATTGAGGACTGCGCACACGCCCTGGGCAGCCTGGGCGCCGACGGCGAGAGCGTCGGTACGGGAGGCCACGGGGCCTTCTTCAGCTTCGACGTGATCAAGCCGGTGACCAGCCTGGGCGGCGGTCTCGCCCTCGTGAGGCGGTCCGCTGTGGCTGCTGCTGGCGGCGGCGAACCAGGCGAGGCACGCGAGCCGGACTGGCCGCCCTGCCCGGTCGCATCACGCGCCTCGCCCGTGCTGCGCCGCCTCGTCGGCAGCTGGCTTGAAGACGGCCTGTTCGCTGGCCCGTGGCTCGCCCCGCTCAGCGCGGCCCTGGCGTTGCCGGTCACCCGCGCCGCCGCATCGCC
>CALGHC010000088.1 GCA_937915965.1 uncultured Myxococcales bacterium | reverse complement strand
GGACCTGGCGCGAAACACGCGCGCCGCGCGGCCCACGGCCCCACGACCGCCGAGCGCCCCCGGGCGGCGGGCGTCGACCCCGATGCCGAGACACGCGAGGAGCCCCTACCCACAAGCGACTACGGCGAGGAGGACGAGGACGGCGGCGGCGAGTTCGTGCTCCACAGCGGCAAAGGCGAGGGCGGATTTGCCATCGGACTGCTGATCGGCGTGGGCATGATCGGCCTCGCGTCGGTCTTCCCCGCGTCGATCCAGGACAGCTTCCCGCTGTGGCAGGGTCTGACGCGCGGGGCCGAGGTCGCGTTCCCGTCGCTGCTGGTGCTGTCGCTGGTGGCCACCGCCCTCGCCGGCTTGGCGGGCCTCGCCGGGCTCTTTGGCGGCGGATTCCGGCAGACGGCAGATGTCGCCGCCGCGCCGTCGGCTTGGATGGCCATCCTGATCCCTGCGGTCGTGCTGGGGGTGTTGGCGCGGCTCGGCGCGGATCCGACGTTGTCGGTCTCCATGATGGCGCCGATGCGCTACGGCCTCTTTGGCATCCCGACGCTTTTGTGGGCAAGCGTCGCCGCCGGAGGGGTGCTGGCGATGACCGCGTCGCCGGCGCACCGCGCGTCACGCGCGCTGGCAGCGATCGGCGTGCTCGGCCTGTTCTTGGAGACCTGGATGCCCATTGGCTGGCTGGGATCGGCCCAGCTACCCCTCATCGCCGCGCTGCGCGCGGTCGGGGACGGCACGACCAGTGACCTGCCAGCGATGGTCACCGGGCCGGTGATGGCCGGGCCCGCCGGCACGGTGCTCCTCAGCCTGATCTCGGTGGCCCTGGTGGTCGTCGTGTTGGTGCCGCGGCGCCTGCCTGTGTGGCCTGTGCGCGCGTTGGGGATCGCGGCCCTGGCGGTGCCGATCCTCTGGCTGGCGAGCGCGGGCAGCGAGGACGCCCAGACGGTCACTCAGGGCGTCGCTCTGCAGGTCGGCGGACTGGCGGTCTTGTTGGCGATGGGCCTGGCCGCGTCCGCCCAGCGGGTAGGCGCCGAGGTCGATCACATCTCGGCCGTGCGCCTCGAGAGGATCGGCTTCCTGTTTATCATTGGGACGTTCATTCTTCTCAAGACAAACGGTCTGCGCTGGTCGACCACCGACGAGGGCATCTACTTCTACGCCGCCAAACGCTGGGCCGAGGGAGTGTGGCCCTATCACGACTACTTCTTCTCCCATCCACCGCTGCACATCGCGCTGCCCGCCATGATCTTCGGCGTCGGCGGCTTTCACTTCACCTTGGCGAAGTGGATCCCGGCGGTCGCGACCCTCATCTCTGGCCTCGTGATCATGCGCTTGAGTCGACGGGCGACCAGCCGGCTCGGCGGGCTGGTCGCGCTGATGCTCTTCCTCTTCGCCGGCGAGGTCCTCAAGGCCTCAACAAACATGACCGGCATCAACCTCACGACGATGTGGGTGACCTTTGGTCTGGCCGCCGCGCTGCGCCGCCGCGCCTTCCTCGCCGGGATCTTCTTCGGCTCTGCCGCGGCGACGGGCTTCTACTCCATCGGGTTCGCCGTCGCGTTCGCGTTCATCGGGCTGTTTGCGCCCCCAGCCGACGAGGACAACCCGCCGCGCACCATCGCCGAACACCTGGTGAGCCACTTCACTTCGCGCCTCGTCATCGGTTTCCTGATCGTCTGGGGCTCGGTCAACGTGCTTGGCTACTTGCTGGCCCACGAAGACTTCATCAACGGCGTCTACCGCTATCATCTCATCAAGGCTGCCAAGACCGTCGGCTTCATCCCCGTCTCGGAGGGCGGACCCACCGCCGCGCTGAGCAACTTCAGCCTGTGGTTCGGCAGCCGCGACCTGCTCGTCCATTTCTACTACCACGCAGCGCACTGGATTCTCGCCTTCTTGGCGCTGGTCGGGGTGGTGCTCGGCATCGTTCACCAGCGCGCCGCCTACGCCCACGCCCGAGACCTGCTGCAGAAGAAGCTCGGTGAGCAGGGCCGCAAGAAGGCGCGGTCTCGCGACGACGCTCCGAGGCTGCCAGCGCAAGCCAGCTGGCGCCTGCTGTGGGATCCGCGCCTTTGGTGGCGACACCGCCGCGACGGCGGCGTGACGTTGATTTCGGCCGCGGTACTCGTGGCGATCGCGATCGAGTTCGCCCAATTCCGCGAGCGATACGATTTCTACTACACGCTGATGCTGCCGCTGCTGGCGGTGCTGGGTGCGAGCGCGGTGCACAGCCTGCTGCGGCTCGGCCTCACCGCCGTAGGGGCGGGCTGGTTCTGGCACCGGCCGGCGTGGCTGCCGGCTCGAGTCGAGGGTGACCCGCGCAACGACCGACCACCGGCCTGGTTGACGGCGACGGTCGTCGCCGCCGTCCTTGCGTCCTTCCTGTGGGTACCCCTGGATCTGAGCGCCAACCAGAAGGCATTCCCAAGTGAAGCCATCGCGCGCGGCAACTCAAAGGGGCTGGGCGAGCGGCTCGACTTCGTCTGGACGCCCGCCCCGGGACCCGAGCTGGTCAGCGAGATGACCCAGGGACTGGCGTGGCGACCAAGCCGGGTCCGCGGCAACATCGAGCTCGGCGCCCACCACTACTTGTGGAGCAAGAAACGCTACTTCTCCACCGCCCCCGAGATCGCGGCCTACGTGCGCCACCACTCCGAGCTCAGCGAGACGCTCACCGGTTCGAGCCTGCACGCCCCGACCGTCGCCCTGCTGGCCGGGCGTCGCCTCGCTGCCGAGCAGGTAGACACCAACAACAAGGTCTTCAAGACCGGCATGGTCAAGCTAGAGGATTTCTGGCGCAAAGCCTGTGCCGATCGGGTCAAGTTCGTCGTCGCTGGGCCGATGAGCCACTTTACCCCCCAGGCGGTGCGGCAGAATAGGTTCATGCACAAGCGCTTCCGTCTGGTTCGCGCATGGAACGACCCGTCGCTGCAGCATTGGCGCGACGAGAGGATCGAGCTGTGGGAGCGCATCGGACCGACCGACGCACCGTGCGTCGGCACGATCGCGGCCAGCGACCAACCGGAACCCAAACGACGTGGCAAGCGCTGAGCGAGGCCCAACCGCAGAGTCGGTCGCGCGACTGCTGACGGCGGCGCTGGCCGAGGCGCGGCGTTCGGGTTGCGAG
>CALGHC010000087.1 GCA_937915965.1 uncultured Myxococcales bacterium | reverse complement strand
CAGAAGCGACGGATGGCAGCGAGCGTCGACGCGCGTCGATCGGCAGGCAGCGCCGCTGGGTCGGCGAGCAGTCGACGCGCCTCGAACTCAAAGGGGGGCACGACGGCGCCGCGCGAGACGAGCGCCCGCACGAGCTCCGGATCCCAACCGATCAAGAAGATGTTCGCGTCGCCGAGGCGCACGCCAACGCGCGGGACATAGCCATCCAAGCCCAGATACCGCAGCGCCCAGGCGCCGAAGACGAGATGCAGGCGCCGGCGATCGACAAGATCCTCGGGACGAGCGTGCTTCTCGTGGCCGACTCGGCCGCGCCGGGTCAAGGGCTGGTGGGCGATGGTGGCATCGGTCAGGCCGGTCTCGGCCTCGACGGCCACGGGGATCTCAAGTCGGTAGATCAAGCGCGCCTGGCCGCCGATGAAGGCGGCGCGCACTGGCAGGCCGGCCAAGACCGCCTTGATGTCGGTCGCGTCTGCCTCAAGGCGAGCCACCAAGGCGGGATCGTAGTGGGCCCGCTCGTCAGTGATGCCGCGGACGGTCTCGCCGGTGTCGAGAGCGGGCGGCGCGAGAAGAAGCGACAGGACAATGGCGACGGCGCAGCCCAGGCGCGCCTTGCGGCGACGGGCTGGCGCCCAGCCGGACGGGATCAGCTCATCGACGGCCAGATCGCCGGCGACAAATAGAAAGGGCATGGCTGGCACGAGCATGCGCGCGTGCATGAAACCGCCGCCCACTTTGGCGACCCACAGAGTGTAGAGGCTGCCGATCAGCCACGCGCTGCCAAGGCGCAAGACCGGGCGGCGCTGGCGCCAGGCGCGGACCAGGGCCCACAGGCCGATCAGCCACGCGGCGGCGAGCCAGGGCACCTCGCGCAGGGTCAGGCCGACATAGACCAGCCCCTGATCGAACCAGGCCAGGTGGGCCGACTTCGCGTACCAGGTGTTGGGGAAGAAGTCGCCGTAGGTCGCCAGCCGCCACGCGGTCCAGGGCAGCCACAGCGAGCCGAAGGCGGCGGCGAAGACGCTCGCCTGCGCCCACCTCGGACGCCGATCTGACTCTGACTGGGGACTCCCCGACGACGCGGCGCCGAGCACCGACGGCGGCGCGGCGCGGCGCAACAGCACGGCACCGCCCACGACGGCGACGGCCAACAGCCCATCCGGCCGGCAGAGCGTCGCGCCAGCGAGCAGCACCCCTGCTAGCGCCGAGCGCCGCTTGGACGCATGCGCCGCGGTCGCAACGAGCCAACCGGCAATGAGCAGGGTGGTGTAGGCCGAGGTCTCCAGACCGCCAGTGGCCCAGATCTGCCACGGACCACACAGCGCCGCCGATGCCGCGGCGATCGGTAGGGCCCCATCACGCCGCCCAATGGTGCCGAGCAAACCGATCGCGCCCGCAAAAGCGGCCAGGCCCCAGGCGGTCGCCCATGCCTCGGGAGCCACGCCGAGGGTCATGCCCGCCGCGCTCCACACCGTCCACAGGAAGTTGGTGTAACCCTCGACCGATTCGCCGACGTTGAAGACCAGACCGTGACCGTCGATCAGGTTGCGGGCGTAGCGAAACGAGATGAACGCGTCATCGCAGGTCCACGCCAACCGGCCGGCAAGGCCGACACCAGCAGCGGCGAGGCCTACGACGGCGAGACGACGAGCCAGCGGCCGGCGGACGGGCGGGCAACAAAGACAGGGCTGCTGGCTGGCTGGCGCGGCGATCACGGCCGAGGGTGTACACGGGTGCAGGGGCCGCTGTCATCCGCCCCGACACCTCGGCCTCTCCCGAGCGCTTGTCCCGGCGCCAGCTGGGGCGCAGTCCTCCGCCTCGTTCGTCCACGGGCGCCCCATGTGCCCGAGATGCAAAGCAGACCAAAAGCAGACCAAAAGCAGACCAAAAGCAGACCAAGGCGGACCAAAGCGGACCAAGGCGTGCAAGGAGCCGGGGACGCGACGAGGTCGCGCCATCGAGCGTCGATTCCGCCGCGATAACGCAGCAGATGCTGCGCAGCTAGAGGATCGCGCAGGACCGAGACGGTTGCAAATCCGGGCGCGCGGCCCTACGCTCCGCGCCGCCTTCTCCCGGGCCTGCGACGTCGTCCAAAACACGAACGAAGTGTCGCTGGGCGCGGGTGCGCCTTGTCTCCGGCTGCCGACCGCCTCCGCGGTTCGGCCGCGATCGCCGCTGCGACAGTACACCCGCGATCCACCGCCAAATCAGGTGCCACCATGCTCGAGACCATCAGCAAAGGTTTCCGTTCTGCTCGTCATCGCTTGCAGGGCTACCGCGAACTCGACGAGGAGGTCCTCGACGAGGTCCTTGGCGACATCCGCAGCAGCCTTCTCGAAGCCGACGTCGAGTTCGGCGTCGTCAAGCAGTTCATCGCCCAGGTCCGGGACAAGGCGCTGGGGGAGGTTGTGCAGCTCAAGGTGAAGGACGCCGACGGCAAGACCATCAAGGTCTCGCCGCAGGACCACTTCATCAAGATCTGCCACGACGAACTCGAGGCCCTCATGGGCCCGGTCGATACCCACCTCAAGCTGCGCAACCGTGGCTTGAGCAGCGTGATGATGGTCGGTCTGCAGGGCTCGGGCAAGACGACTTCGGCAGCCAAGCTCGCCCACTTGCTCAAGAGTCAAGGCAAGAAGACCATGCTAGTCGCCGCAGACATCTACCGGCCGGCTGCCATCGACCAGCTCAAGGTGCTTGGCGAGCGGCTCGACGTCCCGGTCTTCTCGGTCGATGGCCTGACCCCACCGGAGCTGTGCCAGCGCGGCTTCCAGGAGGCCCAACGTCTGGGCCTCGACGTCGTCATCTTCGACACCGCGGGACGGCTGGCAATTGACGCCCAGCTCATGGACGAGCTCGATCAGATCCGCCGCCGACGGCCACCCGACAACACCCTGCTGGTCATCGACGCGATGATCGGCCAGGACGCGGTGCAGACCGCCAAGGCCTTCAACGACAAGGTCGGCATCGACGGGGTAGTGCTCACCAAGCTCGACGGTGACGCCCGCGGCGGCGCGGCGCTGTCGGTCAAGCTGGTCACCGGCGCGCCGATCAAGTTCATCGGTATGGGCGAGGGGCTCGACAAGCTTGAGGAGTTCCGGCCCGAGGGCCTCGCCAGCCGCATCCTCGGCATGGGCGACATCGTCGGCCTCATGGGGGACTTCGGCAAGGTCATCGACGAGGAAAAGGCCGAGAAGGACGCCGAAAAGCTGCTGAGCGGGCAGTTCGGTCTCGACGACTTCATGGAGCAGATCAAGACGCTCAAGAAGATGGGCTCGCTGCGCGATGTGATGGAGAAGCTGCCCTTCTTCAGCGACATGC
The DNA here is from genome assembly GCA_937915965.1 of uncultured Myxococcales bacterium. GTDB lineage: Bacteria > Myxococcota_A > UBA9042 > UBA9042 > UBA9042 > CALGHC01. Next base: position 4,270 of record CALGHC010000087.1, on the reverse strand, counting down.
AGGCCGACGGCGCCAAATTCGACGACAAGGAGCTGGGCCGCATCGAGGCGCTCATCCAGTCGATGACGCCCAAGGAGCGCGCCCACCCCGAGACGATCGACAACAGCCGCGCCATCCGCATCGCCCGCGGCTCGGGGCGCCAGCCCAAGGATGTCAAGGACCTGTTGCAGCGCTACGGCGTGATGCGCGAGCTGATGACCCGCATCGGCAGCCAACCCGGCCTGCTGTCCAAGCTGCCCGGCTTCCAGCAGATGGGCCAGCTCGCCCGCATGAAGAACATGGACGTCGGCGGCTTCTTCGACGAGCTCGAGCAGATGCCCGACCAGGGCGGCGACAAAGAACGCGTCGCGCCGCCTCGGCCGATCGACCGCAAGAAGAAGAAGGTCAAGCGGAAGATGGCGAAGTCTTCGCGCAAGCAGAACCGCAGAGGCTGAGAGCCTCTGCGATTCTGCTTGCTGGCTTTTCTTGTCTAGAGGGGTCGGGGCTCGACCCCCAGCCACAAGAAACGTGGTTCTTGTGGCTTCCCCACTGCGTACGGCCGGCGCGGCCGGCCTTGGGGGGCGGGCAGGTCGGGGTAGGGAGCCGTGCTAGGCTCCGCCGGCGGAGGCGCCCTGATGGCCGAACGGCATCATGTCTATCTTGTGCCGGGCTTCTTTGGTTTCGCCAACTTTGGTGAGTTGAAGTACTTCGCGCACGTTCACGAGGTGCTCGCGAGTTGGTTCGCGGACCATGGGGTCGACGCGGCGGTCCATCCGGTGCCGACCTTGCCGACCGCCTCGTTGCGGCGACGGGCCGCTGTGTTGCTGGCAAACGTCGCGGCCACTGCCGAGGGCGACGGGCCCATTCACTTAATCGGTCACTCATCGGGCGGGCTCGACGCGCGCTTGATGGTGACGCCGGGGGTGTCGCTCGACGGCGAAGTGCAGATCGACGCCGAGCCGTGGGCAGCCCGGGTGCGCTCTGTCGTATCTGTCGCGGCGCCACACCGTGGCACACCCTCGGCGACCTTCTTCACGACCCTGTACGGCAAGCGCATGCTGCAGGTGCTGTCGCTGCTGACCGTGCGGATGCTGGGTATTGGCCGCTTGCCCTTGTCGGTCGTGGCGACGCTGGCGGGCATCGCTAGCCGCCTCGACGACCCGATCAACCGCCGGCGCGACGCGCTCGACCAGCTCAACGACCAGCTGCTCAGCGACTTCTCGCCCGAGCGGCGCGATGCGCTGCAGCACTTCTTTGCCCAGGTGCTCGAGGACCAAAGGCTGCTGCCGCAGCTCACGCCAGAGAGCATGGATATCTTCAACGCCGGCACCCCCGATCGTCCCGGCGTGCGCTACGGCTCGATCGTCACCGCCGCGCGCCGCCCGGGCGTCGGCACGGCCTGGAGCGCAGGCACGAGCCCGACGGCCCAAGCCACTCACGCGCTGTATGTCGCCCTGCACACCCTCACCGCGTTTGGCGCGGACCAGGTGCCCGAGCTACCGCGCGACGTGCTGTCGCGGCTCTCGCTCGCCTACCGCCGTACCCCCGATCGCCGGTCGAGCGACGGCATGGTGCCAACCCTCTCGCAGCCGTGGGGCGAGGTGCTCTACTGCGCACGCGCCGACCACCTCGATGTCATGGGTCACTTCGACGACAGCGACCACGATCCGCCTCACTTTGACTGGCTACACACCGGCAGCGGCTTTCGGCGCGCCGAGTTCGAGAACCTCTGGGGTGCCGCGGCGCGGTTCCTGGTCGGCAAGCCAGCCGACGCCAGCGCCGCCGGCGACGGCCCAGGCGACGAGGGCCCAAACGAAGGAAGCCCACTCGACTCAAGCGACGACTCCGCCAGGGGCGCCCAGAGCGACGCAGCAGCGACGGCGGCGAAACCAACGAGGCATTGATCGCACAGCCGGCGTCCGCCAGCATGAGCAGGCGGCGCTCGACAGAAAGCGGCGCGAATTGGAGAAGACGATGTTCACAGCCAACCCGAACTTCCGCCTCGTCCCGACCAGCGCCGTGATGGCCCTGGTGCTGGCCGCCGCGCTCGCCGTCACTCCGGCCGCCGCGGCGCCGTCGTCACCGATCATTCCGGTGCAAGGCGTGCTGCGCACCCCAGAGGGCGGTCCGGTCGCCGACGGCGCGTACACGCTGACGTTCCGCATCTACGCCGGCGAGAAGGACGAGGCGCCGCTCTACAAGGAGGTGCACGTCGCCCTGGCGATCGTCGCGGGCGGGTTCACGACCCTGCTCGGCGGCCAGGACCTCAACGCGCCGATTCCGGCGGCGCTCTTCGCAGAACACGACAGCGCGTGGCTCGGCGTTCAGGTGCAAAACGACCCCGAGCTTGAGCGCACACCGTTTCACACCGTGCCGTACGCGGCGCGAGCGCACGTCGCCGATGCCCTGTCAGGACCCCTCGATGGCAGCCAGATCAAGGTCGCGTCGCTGCCCGACAGCGCCCTGGCCTTCGGCTACGCCGCCTCGGCGAGCAAGGGCGGTCCCGCGAACGCGCTGGCGTGCACGGGCTGCGTGACGATCGATCACATCGCCGAGGGCGTCCTCGACGCCAAGCACGTGGCCTTCCAGCACGGCGGCCAGCAGACCTCGGTGCAGGCGTCGCTGGGCGCCTTGGTCGCGGCGCTGCAGGTCGACGGATCGGCGGTCGGAATTGGCAAGGCCCCAGGCGCCATCTGCGCCCTCGATATCGGCAGCGACGGCGGCAGCTCCTGCGTCGACGGCGCGCCCGCCCTGCTCACGCGCATCGCGAGCAGCGACGCGGAGATGGGCAAGCTCGGCCCCGATGGCCTGCTCGTCTACCGCAAGGACAGCGGCAAAGCCTACCTGCGGGTCCAGAACAAGTGGCGGCGGGTTCTGCTCGAGGCGGAATGCGGCGATGGCGTCGTCGACGTCCCCGAGCAGTGCGACGACGGCGATGCCAACGCCGACACCGCCGACAAGTGCCGCACGACCTGCACGAACCCGGCATGCGGTGACCTGATCGTCGACGCGGCCGAACAGTGCGACGACGGCAACGCGGCCGTCACCGACGCCTGCATCCTGTGCAAGAAGGCGGCTTGTGGGGACGGCTTTGTCCTCGCGGGCGTCGAAGCCTGCGACGACGGCAACGCGCTGAGCACCGACGCCTGTGTGGCCGGCTGCAAGACGGCGATCTGCGGAGACGGCTTCATCTTCGCGGGCGTCGAAGCCTGCGACGACGGCGACGCCAACGCAGACACCCCCAACAAGTGCCGAAAAAACTGCAAGTTGCCCGCGTGCGGCGACGGCATCACCGACAACAGCGAGACCTGCGACGACGGCAACGGGGTCGACAATGACGAATGCTCGAACGCCTGCAAGTCCAACTGCCCGGCGAAGTGCGCCAACGGTTCGTGCACCGACTGCAACCAGGCCGGCCAGACCCTGATCGGCTCGAGCGCCTTCGTCGACGCCAGCCCACCGGCGGGCTGGACCCAGTGCTTTGGCTTCGTCAACACGGCCGGCAACGACGTCGGCAATCAGGCCGCCGACGGCTGCCTGGGGGCCGGCAAGCTGCGGCTGCGCGTGTGGGACGCCGCCGGCGCGCTGGTGGTCGATGTCTACAGCAACAGCACCCAAAACATGGGCGGTGGCTGGCCAGCGGGCGGCAGCTACATCACCGGCAGCATCACGTTGGCCAAATGCGCCAGCCCGTGGTGGCCCTGCGGCAACGGCGCCGGCTTGTACGGATCGACGGGCGGAACCTGCTCGGGCGGCCACGGCGGCTACCCGTCGGGCGGCATGTGTTTCTCGAACGGCAACTGCGGCCAGCTGTCGATCGCCCTCGCGGGCGGCGGCGGCGACGAGATCGCAAACGGCAACTGCTCGGGCAACACGCAGTGGGTGGGCTACAGGAGCGCACTCTACCGCTAGTCGCGCCGTGCCTGCGGTCGCCCCGCCGTGCGCTGCCGGCCACACCGGCCCTCTTCGCGCCGCGCCGGCGCCCGGAGCCCCTGCAATGCCAACCGCATTTCGCGATCCCTGGACCGCCCACACGACGTTTGAGTACACGGTCACCCACGTGCACGAGAGCTTCGCCAGCCCGATCCAACAGATCGACGTCTTCGAAGCCGAGGATTTTGGCACGGTCCTGTGCCTCGGCGGCGTAACCAACGTCACCGACCGCGACGAGAGCGCCTACCACGAGCTGCTCGCGCACATTCCGCTGCTCGCCCACCCCGCGCCGCGCCGTGTGCTGATCATCGGCGGCGGCGATGGCGGCACGCTGCGCGAGGTGCTGCGCCACCAAGAG
>CALGHC010000086.1 GCA_937915965.1 uncultured Myxococcales bacterium | reverse complement strand
CGTTGCCCACGCAGGCGACGGTGCCGTCGGCGACGAAGGTCGCGGGTGACCCGCCGCTGTCGTCCGCACAAGCCGTAGCAGTCGGCACGCACCACGACTGCTTGCTGGTCAGGCCGTCGTGGCACTTGGCCGAGGCGCAGTCCTCGTTCTGGTTGCACGCGTAGCCGATCTGAACCAGGCACTTGTTCGAACAGGCGTCGTTGTCGACCTCGTTGCCGTCGTCACAGGCCTCGCCCAGGCCCACCTTGCCGTCGCCGCAGACGGCCTCGCTGAGCATCCGCCGCCAGCCTTCTTTGTACAGTCCGTAGAACTCGTCGTCGCCGGTCACATAGGCCAACGAACCGATCTGCGCGACCTGGTCGAGCGCCTGCTTGTCGGCGAGGCGGAATACCAGCGACGCCGGCCGGCCCTTGTCGCAGAGCGCCTGGTCGAGGCCGATGCTGCAGCCATCGACCGGCTTGCCGCCAAACGAGACCTGAGCGCCCTGCACCTGCATCAAAGCAGCGAGCGCGTCGAGCTGCGCCTGCACGGTCCCGCCGGGCAGACCGCCGTTCTCACTGGCCTTCACCGATTTTGCGTGCAGCGTGCCGGGGGCGATGTGGTCCGCGGTGACGCAGCCGCTGCACTGTAGACCTTGGGCCAACTCGGCGACCTTGGCGCTGTCGGCGACCTTGGCGCTGTCGGCGACCTTGGCGCTGTCGGCGACCTTGGCCGTCTCGGCGCTTTGGGCGCTGGCCGCGGTGTTCGCGCTCAGTGCGACGCCGGCTTGGGTGGCCCACAGCGAGCGCGGCACGGGCGCGATCCGCACGCGTGGCATCTCGGGATCGACGCCGATGCGCACGCCAAGCCAACGCGGCTCGTCGTTGGCGATCAGGCTGCTGTCGAGCGGTGCGAGCTCGGGGTCGACCGAGCCGAGCTCAACCAGGAAGGAGCCAAGGACCACGGGAACAGCGATGTGGGTCTCGCTCCACAGCTTCTTGGCGCCGTCGACCGGCCCCACGTAGACGGCGAAGACCAGCGTATACTGGCCATCGGGCACCGGCGCGCCCTCCAGGGTGCGCATCGCCGCGTGCACGGGGATCTGCACCGGCACAGCGAGGGCGGCCATCGCCACCGAGGCGCCGAGCGCGGCGACGAGCGCCGCCAGTCGTGGCCCGAGCGTAGCGTGACGTGGGTGGCCGAGGTCTGCCGAACGACGAGCTGCGGTGTGGCGCCGGTTCATGACGTGCTCCTGTGCAAATCGGTGCGGCCGCTAGCGTCGCCTCGTGCCCGGGCGGGTCGACCGTGCCGACAGTCTGTGGTTGTGGCCGTTCAAAAGCCAGCGCGGAGAGCCGCGGCCGCGCGCCATCGTGGACTCGGCTCGCGCTCGGCCCACGCGCCGAACCGGATGGTCGGCACGAGCGGCCACTTGGTCTGGACCAGCCACCATCGCAGAGCCGCAGGCCACACCGAGCCACACCGCCGCCGGGATGACACGGCCACCCGCCTTCCGCTATTCTCGCCGCGCACCAGACCCGAATCAGGAGTCGTCCATGCGAGCCGTTCCCTTCTTGCTTCTCGTAGCTGTCTCTTTCGCCTCGGCGGATGTGCACGCAGCCGACGTGGCCGCCCGGACCACCGCGCTGGTCGAGGCCTTCAAGACGGTCCAGACCGCGGAAGAGGGCAAGAAGCTGAGCAAAGAAGCCGTGGCGGCCAACCGTGTGGCGATGACGAAGATCGATGCCTGGTTCGACTTCGACGCCTTCACCGCCAGCTGCCTGGGCAAGAGCGCCGCGAAGTTCTCCGAGGCCGAGAAGAAGCGCTTTGGCGAACTGCTCACCGGTATCCTGCGCAACCGCGGCTACACGAACGGCGGGCGCGTCTTCCGCGATGGCAAGGTCACCCATGGCAAGGTCACCACCGCCGGCGACCGCCGAACCACGCCGATGACCATCTACTTCGCCAAGCAAGACCTGACGCTTGAGTCGGCTTTTGTCTACGGCGCAGCGGACAAGATCATCGACCTGATCATCGACGGCGACTCGTTGACCCGCGACTTCAGCAATCAGATCGCGCGCATGCTCACGAAGAAGAAGCCCGCCGACGTCCTGCGCATGCTCGAGAAGAAGCTCGCGGCGACGGCTGAGGCGGTGCAGTGAACGCCCGACCGGTCGCCTTGCTTCTGGGCCTGCTCTGCTCTGTTGCCGTCGCCGCGGTGACGGGGCCGCCGCGGCCCGCGCGCGCGGCCGACGCGACGACGGCGACGGCGACGGCGACAGCGACGACGACAACAACAACAACAACAACAACAACGACGGCGCCTCTGACTGTCGACGCGTGCGTCGCGATCGCGCTCAAGAAGAGCCCGCGGGTACGGGCGGCGCGGGCCGAGGTCGCCCGCTGGGCTGCGCAGGCCGGCGAGGTCGACGCGCTGGTGAGTCCGAGCTTCGAAGCCACAAGCTACCTCGCGCCGATGTACGGCGGCAGCGACGGCCTGGGCTTGGGCGGCACCTACAAGCGCGACCTCTCCCAGTGGGGCCCCTACGCGCACGCCGACGCGCGCCTGGTGTGGCCGATATCGACCTTCGGCCGGCACACGGCGGGCAAGAAGGCGGCGGCGGCGCGGACCGATGTCGAGCGCGAGAAGCTGCGCCAGACCGAGCACGAGGTGCGGCGCGAGGTCCGGGAGCTGTACGGGCTGCGCCTGTTCGCGCGCTCGATGTT
>CALGHC010000085.1 GCA_937915965.1 uncultured Myxococcales bacterium | reverse complement strand
GGCAAGAGCATCGGCGGCCCGCTGCCGCAGGAGGTCTTCAGCGTCGGCATCACCTCGGTGTCGACCTTCGTGCTGCTGATGAGCTCGCTGACGATGGCGATCGGCGTCGACAACATGAAGTCCGGTCAGGTCCGCAAGGCGGCGATGTGGGTCCTGGCCACCGCGGTGTGCGGGGCCATCTTCGTCGGCTTCCAGGTGTACGAGTTCTGGCACTTCGCCACGGAGAAGGGCCTGACCCTGGGTGTGTCGCTGTTCGGCTCGAGCTTCTACACGATGACGGGATTCCACGGCGCCCACGTCACGGTCGGCGTCATCTGGCTGACGATGATGGCGGTGATGCTGCTCAAGGGACGCATCCCCGCGGAGCGCGCCGTGGTGGTCGAGTCCGCAGGCCTGTACTGGCACTTCGTCGATCTGGTCTGGATCATCATCTTCACCTTCGTCTACCTGCTGGAGTTCATCACATGAGCGCCAACGCCCACGAATCGAGCGGCATCGGCGGCGCTGCGGCGCCGCACCACTCGCACAAGAAGCTCTACATCATCACCGGCGTGATCTTGGCGCTGGCGACGGTAGTCGAGCTCTTCATCCCGTTCATCGAGGAGCTGGGCAACTCTCGCGGCCCGATCCTGGTGGTCCTCGCTGTCGCCAAGCTCGCCGGGGTCATCGGCATCTTCATGCACCTCAAGGACGACCGCACGGTATTTCGGCTGGTCTTCCTCGCGCCGTTGGTGATGGCGGTCCTGGCAATTCTGGTCCTGGGTCTGCTGGGCATGCCGCATTTCGCGGCCTACGGCGGCGGCTACGTCAAGCTCGCGCCGGCCAAGTCGCTGGCCGAACGCGGCTTCGCCTCGGAGCACGGCAGCGCTGCCGCACCCGCAGCGCCCGCGGCCGTCCAGCCGTTTCTGACGGAAGCGCAGCTCGACGAGGCTCTCGCCGCCGCGGCAGGCGACCTCAGCGCGGGCAAGGCGGTCTTCACAGCCAACTGCGCCGCCTGCCACGGCCAGAAGGCCGAGGGGATGGTCGCCCTCGGCCCCAACATGACCGACGACTGCTACGTGCACGGCGGCAAGATGACTGATATCATGGGGGTCATTCTCAATGGCGTGCCCGGCAAGGCGATGGTCGGCTGGCGACCGACCCTCAAGGACGACCAGATCCGCGACGTGGTACTTTACCTGCGCAGCTTGCGAGGCTCGAACATCGCCGGCGGCCAGCCCTGCCAAGGCGAGAAGATGTAGGCGCCACGGCCCCGGACGCCGTGGCGCGACAAGGCGACGCTGATGCAATCGACCAGGCCAGACCGCAGCCGCCCGCTCGCCGCCCTCGCCGCCGCCGTCGGCACGCTGATCGCTGCGCTGCCCGCCCTCGCCCACCCGTCAGGCGTGCTTGAGCTCAAGAGCCGCGCGTCACTGGTCTTCGCGACAACCGACGATTGGCTCTTCTTCGATGTGCATCCGTCGATCCTCGCCGGCATCGCCCTGCTGACCGCGCTGTACACGCTGGGGATCACCCGCTGGCGCACGCGCTTCGGGCTCGCCGAGGCGATCGACCGGGGCAAGGCCCGGCGGTTCTACGGCTCGATGGTGCTGCTGTGGCTGACCCTCGACGGCCCGTTGCACCACCTGGCCGACGAGCTGCTCTTCTCAGCGCACATGGTTCAGCACCTGGTCCTCCAGCTCGTCTGGGCGCCCATCTTCCTCACATCCCTGCCGGACTGGCTGCTGCGTCCCCTGGTCGCCCGCCCCAGCGTCCGGCGGCTGGCGCTGCGGATCACCCGGCCGGTTCCGGCCTTCTTCATCTTCCAAGGCGCGACGTGGTTGTGGCACTGGCCCGGGCTGTACAATCTCGCTCTGGAGACCCACTCCTGGCACATCGTCGAGCATCTCTTCTTCATGACGGCGGCGTGCATCTTCTGGTGGCCGCTGGTCGGCAACCTGGCCGAGGTGCCCAGGCCGCGCTTCGGCGCGCAGATCGTCTACGTATTCCTCAACATGATCGCGATGAAGGGGCTCGGCATCGCGATCAGCCTCCAGGATTCGGTGATCTATACCTGGTACGAGCGGGTCCCGCGGGTCTGGGGCATGTCGGCCCTCGACGACCAGCAGATCGGCGGCCTGATGATGTGGCTGCCTGGCGGTATCCTGCTGTGGGTCGGTGCGGGCTGGGTCTTCTTCCAGTGGGCCGCACGCGGCACGCCCCGGCGAGGCCTGACCGGCGTCGCGGCGATCGACGCCCGGCGGGCGGCAGCGGTGGCCAAGGATGCCGCCCACGTCACGCCGATCTGAGACCGACGTCGATGTGCCTGCGTGCCCATGCCTCGAAGAGGAACACCCGATAGAGGGCCGCCGGCGGGACAAGGGCGTCGGAAGCGAGGAACGCGTCGCGCGCCCGCTCGACCTTGGCGACGTCATACAGCCCTCGGCCGCGAAGCCGGGTGGTATCGAGAGCATCGTCGAAGACCGGCCGCAGCGGCCCGCGCAACCAGCGCCCAGCCGGCACGGGGAAGCCCATCTTGTCCCGGCGCTCGCGGACGAGCTCGGGCAGGATGCCGCGCAGCGCCTCGCGCTGAGCCCACTTGTTCAGGCCGTCGCGGCGCACCATATGGCAGGGCAGCGTGCGGGCGACGGCGATCACGCCGGGGTCGAGGAAGGGCAGGCGCGCCTCGCGGGAGTGCGCCATGCTGATGCGATCCTCGACGCGCAGGAACAGGGGCAGCGGACTGCGTGTCGTGGCCTGCCAGAGGGCATCTGCGGCGGTGCCGTCTCCGGGCGACCTGGGAATGGGCGGCGGCGACACGTCGAGCCCGCGGTCGATCAGACCAGGGTCGATCCCGCGGGCATGACGCAGTCCGCGCAGGGCAGCGCGAACATCTGCTGGCAGCGCCGATACGGCAACAGCCAACCAGGAGCGCAGGGAGGTCGAGTCAGCCCTGCCCGAGCGCCACATGTCGCGCAGGCGACCAGTTTGTAGAAGGCGCGCTAGCACAGGCCCGGCAAAGGTGCTGTAACCGGCCTGAGTCTCATCGGCGCCCTGGCCATTGAGCAGGACCGTGACGCCGGCAGCACGCGCCGCAGCAAAGACAAGGTAGCCAGCGAAAGGACCCAACGAGTGCAGGGGCTCGTCGAGGCGCTGAAACATGCCGTCGGCGCTGGCCATCAGGTTCTCGTCGCTGAGATCCGCCCAGGTGTGGCGGACCTGGGTCTGGGCCACGACCGCCTCCACGTAGGGGCGCTCATCGAACTCGACCGAGTGTGCCGTAAAGGCGTGG
>CALGHC010000084.1 GCA_937915965.1 uncultured Myxococcales bacterium | reverse complement strand
CCCGTCCAGCTCGCTGACTGAAACCACCCGACGAGGGATCTCCACACTTCGTCGCACGACCCCTGTGGCGAGGTCGACCTGCACGACCCGTTTGGGCAAGCTTGCGACGAAGCTGTCCTGCAAGACCCACCACCACCTACAGCCCTTCAGGTCGACCGTCCATTCAGTTGAGCCGTCTCCGACGTTCAAAGCGGTCAGCCGTTCAGCTTCACTGATCACGATGCGGCGCGGATCAACCGACTCGACTTGCGCGTATTCGTGTACCGACTTGGACCAGGTCACCTGGCCGGTGACGGGGTCCAGGGCGACCAGTTGGCTTGTGCTTTGGGAGGCCACCATCGGGCGGCCGGCCCACACCAGCAGAAGGCCGGCGCGTTCGTCGGGAAGGACCGAGTCGTCTACCAGGGGGCGCTTGACGTCCCAGAGTACCCGCCCATCCAGGGCGTTGAGGGCGACAAGTCGGCCCGCGTCCCCGCGGGGGAACGTGTCGGCCATGACGATGATCTTGTCGCCGAACCGCGTGAGATCACGGCTCAAGCCGAGCCCCAATTGCGTTGTCCAAGCGACCGCACCGTCTGTCGCTCGAAGCGCGACGACCGCACCGTCTTTGCGTCCCCAGACCAAGGTCTCCCCGACGATTGGGCGGGGAATGCTATCGAGTCCCTTGCTGCTCCACCGGCGTCTCGCAGTGCCAGGTTCGAAGGCAATCACGGGTGGCCAACCGCTGTCGCCTTTGTTCGGGGTGCGGGTGGCGACAACCAGCGTCGGCGTGACTTCCAGGTGACTTGGCATGTGGGGGGACGTCCACGCCTCGCGGGGCAGGTCCGAGAGGCCCGCGAACAACTCGGGCGGGACCGGGACACCGACCAGGGCCCTCGCCACTACGTCGTCGACGGCCGCGCCGCCGGGCGCGGACAGAAGGGGCTCGACGGCGCGCGCGCCTGCGTCCCGGAGGACCTTCTCTGCCTGGCTGCGGACGCCGAGGTCTTGATGCACGAGAAACGGTACGACATTGCGCAGCGCGGCAGGCTCGCTGCCGGCCGTGGCTCTCCGGGCAGCCGTGATTAGCTCTTCAGGCGACGGGTCAGGTCGATGTCGCGGCGAGGCACACGACAAGAGGATGAGCGAAGCTGCGACCAGGAAATACGAGGACGCGTCGAGCTTGAAGTCGACATCGACCACCAATGGTCCACAAGACATCCAAGATCCCTCCCGTAGAGTCGAAGACCGGGCCAAGCGGCACCGACGCGGAAACCCTGTCCACCCAACGTTCCTTGTCCTATCATCCGACTTCGCCACCATGTTCCAGCCTCGCTCCCGAAGGGCCTGGACGCACGCCCCAACGGGCAAGTGGCGTAGTACAGCCAGAGCGCAGTACATCCAAGCCACCACCGACCCGCGTCACAACGCCCGTCGATCAGCCGCCAGCCCATCCGGCCAGCCCCAAAACCGCACTATATCCCTCACAACAGTGCATGACAACACAGATTCTCCGCCAAATCCGACACCGGACGCACCCGCCCATGCGGGCGGCCTGCCTCGGCCCCTGGCTGGCGGTCTGCGTTCTGGCTGGTCGACGCGGCCTCGCTGTTCCGGGAACTCATCCGGGCTCGCGGTCTCTTGAACTGAAGCCCGACAACGGGTGACGCCGGCCTCGAGAAGGGCAAGAGCGGACCAGTCGGCGAGACGGGGTTCTGGAAGCCACAGGCGTGCCGGCGCTCGCTCCGGTCCAGTCACCTACTTCAAGCGCAGGCCACCTGGGTAGCCGTAGCTCACGTAGCTGTCCCAGCCGTAGACCGTCAAGCCCACCTTCTGGGTCCCCGTCAGCCGGTGCACACCGTCGCTCACGGCGAGGCGCGCCACCCGCCACTGGCCGTCTCCGAACTTCGAGAAGGCGTCGGCGGCGATCGGTTTGCCATCGAGGCTCACTGAAGCCCCGATTGGTGCCGCTACGTTGATGAAATCGTGTTTGTACGTGTCGGGCACGACGAAGGTGTAGTCGTCGAGATACCGCGTCGATGGGACGGCAAGCAAGAACGCAGGGTCGCCAATCTTGGCGTCGGTCTTCTGTTCGATGTTCGGGCAATCCGTGTTCTGCTTGCACGCGATCGCCATCTTCAAAGTCTCGAAGTAGGTCTTGCAGACCTTCGTCCCGGAGAACTTGGCATCGCACGTGTCGTTGTTCGGGTCGGGCGCGTTGGCGCCGGCGATGAACTGACCCACGAGGATAGCCTTGGTCGCCTCGATGACGAAGTCCTTGTCCGACTCGAACTCCAACCACTCGCCCTTGTCGAGCACCTGAATGGCGGCCACGGCCGGCTCAAACGCGACCAACGTGCCGTCCTTGACCGCCACAATCCTCCACGCGTCGGCTTCCTTGCCGCGTGGCTGCGTCTTGGTCACTGGATACGTCGTACCCAGCGCGGTCACCGGCAGGAGCTGCTCCTCGAGGTGGTCGGCACAACAGGTTACCGGGCAGTCGGCGTCGCTGACACAAGTCCATCCTTGAGCCAGGCAGGTCCCCTGGGGCGCGCCCTTTGGCTTGATGCAGCGATTCGTCGCTGGCGAGTTTGACGCCTCGGACCCCGCGAAGACTGCGATGCGCTTGTCCGCCTGGATCCACGCGCCGGTGAGGTCCGCGCCAAGCTCGTCGGTCTCGACGTTCATGACCTGCCCTTGCTGCAACGTGAACTCCTTGGGCGCCTTCCAGGGACCGGCTGCGACCGGCTGGCTGCCGCCACTGCCGAGTGTCTTGGCTGGCACCTGCACCAGGACCTTGGTGGCGCCCGGTTCGGTCGCGACGATCGCAAAGTAGGCGCGCAAGGCCGCGTGAGACTGCGCCCGCGTCATCACGTGGTACTCGTAGCCCAGGTTGTGGCTCGGCAATAGCAGCGAGGCATCGTTCGAAAAGACGTCGTAGCTCTGCAGGGGATTGAACTGGAAGGCCACGACCGGTCGGTCCGACTGGATGTGGTACGCGTTGGAGTTGATCGACGTGCCGTCCTGGTTCAACGGCGTCACGCCCCACGCCGGGTCGGGCAAGGCGAGGACCTTCTGTTGCTTGGCCTCGACTGTGTAGGTCGCCGTCTTGGCCCCGGCCGCGATGGTGACGCTCACAGTTGCCGTTTCGCTGGCCGGGTTGACGACGATTACGGCGAACTGCTGGTTCTGCGCGTCGTACACGCCGCCATTTCCCGCGGGCACCTTCGCGTTGTCGAGATCCACCGCCCAGAAGTCACAGCCGCGGTTGTCGTCGCCCTTCACAGCGCACGGGTCCGGGCAGCCTTCGTCGGTCTTGCCGTCGCAGTCGTCGTCCTTGCCGTTGCCGCACGTTTCCTGCGCCGCGCACGGGTCCGGGCAGCCTTCGTCGGTCTTGCCGTCGCAGTCGTCGTCCTTGC
>CALGHC010000083.1 GCA_937915965.1 uncultured Myxococcales bacterium | reverse complement strand
CGGCCCGACGCGACCCCAACGATCCAAGCCGGGGGCGGAGGCCCTCCGACCCTCAGTGAGGGTTCGCGCCGACGTCCTGGAAGGCGGCGGCGCCGCCGCCGGCGACGCGCCGCGCCGCTACGGTTCCGGTAGTCCGCCCGGCGGCGCCGGCGGCTTCAAGCCAACCAGCCCCCACGCCCGCGCCACCGACGTCTTGGATGGACATGCCGTTCGTCGCGAAGTGGCAGATCGGCCTCCAGCGTCCCAGCCAGGCGCCGACGAGCGCGGTTGGTACCGCGCAGACCGCCCCGAAGCTGCGAATGGCACGGGTCGGCCGAGCCCGGCTGCCCCCCAAGGCGGCGACGCGCACGCCGGCGAGGCGGAATTGTACCGGCCCGACCGTGGCGACGCCCGCGTGCGAGAGCGATCGGCCCCAAACGTCGCCGTTCAGGCCTCAGCCCTCACCCAGACTCTCGACGTCGGTCGCGTCAAGGGGCTGGTGCGGTCGCACCTGGGCCTGCCTGCCGGTGGCGGCCGGGCTTCTCTCACCGAGGTCTTCGACACGTCGGCTCCGCCGGACCGGTCCGGCGCACCCGCCTCGCCGGCGCTCCAGGAAGGCCGCGAAGCGCTGCGCCGCGAGAAGGCCGCCGGTCAGGTCGCTGGGACCAAGGACGACGCAGCCAGCGTCGATGGCTCGGCGCGACCCGAGCGGCCGGTCGGCTCGATCGACGACGCTCCTCGCTTCCGCAACGACGAGACACGCCACGAATGACCCGGCACCTCCCCGCAGTCGACTCCGGTGGTGCTCCTCCCCTCAATCGACCCCAAGTCGATGGTGCGGACGAGGGAGCGTCGTCGCGGGGCGAGTTCGGCCCACTCCGCGGCCAGTTGCTCAAGTGGATCGGCAACAAGCAGCGCTTCGCTGCCGAGATAACCGCGTGCTTTCCCGGGAATTTTGGCACGTACTGGGAGCCATTCGTCGGCAGCGGTGCCGTCCTCGCGACGCTGGCACCTCGGCGGGCCGTCGCCGGCGATGTCCTCGCCCCGCTGGTCGAGCTGTGGCGCATGTTGGCCGAGGCCCCTGACGCGCTTGTCGCCGCCTACCGCCTCCGCTGGCAGCAGGTCACCGGCCTCGACGCCGACGACCCCGCGTCGCTGCGCGCCGCCGTCGCGCAACCCGGCAAGGCGCAGGGATATCGGCAGATCCGCGACGCCTACAACGCCAACCCCAACGGCGCCGACCTGCTGTTCTTGTCACGGTCCTGCTACGGCGGCGTCATCCGTTTCACGCGGGCGGGCGCGATGAACACGCCTTGTGGCGCCCACCGGCCAATCCACCCCGACGCCTTTCGACGCAGGGTGCGGGTCTGGCAGCCGCGTGTGGCTGGCGCCCGCTTCGAGCACAGTGACTTCGAGGTCCTGCTCGATCGTGCCCAGCGCGGTGACCTCGTCTACTGCGATCCGCCCTATGGCGACAGCGAAGGCACGCTGTACGGCGCGCAGGGATTTCAGTTCCAGCGCCTCGTCGCCGCGATCGTGCGCTGCAAGGCGCGCGGGGTCCATGTGGTCTTGTCGATCGACGGCACCAAGCGCAGCGGCCGCAAGATCTGCGCTCTCGACGTCCCCGAGGGGCTCTTTGAACAAGAGGCGATGGTGAACTGCGGTCGATCGATGTTGCGGCGTTTTCAGATGGAAGGGCAGACCCTCGAGCACGAGGTGGTCGCCGATCGCCTGTTGCTGACCTGGGCCTGATCGGCCGCGGCGTTCGGGCCGGCGCGCGCCCCTACATCGCCGCGACCAGACCTCGCGCGATCACGACCCGGTTGCGCGCCGCGCCGCCATCGAGCAAGCCCAGCGCGGTCGCGTCGCGGTAGGCGCGTTCGACCGGGAAGTCTCGGGTGTAGCCGTAGCCTCCGTGGATCTGGATCGCCCGGTCGGCGATGCGCTGAGCGATCGCGCACGCACGCACCGCGGCCATCGCGATCGTGACTCCAGCCGGCCGGCCGGTCGCGAGCAACCACGCCGCCTTGCGCACCAGCAGCCTGGCCCCGTCGAGCTCGGTGGCGCTGTCGGCCTGCATCCACTGGATCGCCTGGAAGCGTTCGATCGGCTTCTTGAACTGCTTGCGCTCGGCGGCGTAGCGGGTCGCGGCGACCAGCGCGCTGCGACCGACGCCGACGGCGACGGCCGCGTGACCCAGGCGGCTGACCTCGGCG
>CALGHC010000082.1 GCA_937915965.1 uncultured Myxococcales bacterium | reverse complement strand
CTGCCCTGGTCGCGGGCCCGGCGGACCAGCGCCTCGAGCGCGCCATAGGCGATTGTGTGCTCGCCGCCGACGGCCAGTACCCGCCTGCCGGCCGCGAGGTGGGCGTCGGTCGCGGCCCGAACCGCCTCGGCCATCTCCCGCGCCGTGAGCTCGTCGACGACACCACGCAGCGATCGGTCGAGGGTGAGGCACGCCGGCGCGGCGAGGTCGCGGCGGCTGTAGGGGCTGTAGGTCTCGAAGTGCTGACGCCAGGCGAGGATCGCGTCGAGGGCTTCCGCCGAGCCGCGGCTGCCCGAGGAGGTGCGGTCGTACGGGCACTCAAGCAGGGCGACCGTCGCCTCGGCGGCGACCACGACGGGCAGGGCAGAGTAGTCGCCGGCGTCGGCGTAGATCGGGGATTCGGTGGGCGTCGCTGCGGGGCGTGGCGTGGCTGCGGCGGTAGGCGTGGCTGCGGGGGCGGAATTCATGGTCTCCTCGTCGTGGTGGCCGCCGGAGCGCGCGCGTAGAGCGGCCAGGCGTGGTGGAGTGTCTCAGCAAAGCGAGCGAGCTCGACCAGCGAGACGCGCTCGCCAGGGCCGTGGGCGACGCGCAGATCGCCTGGCCCGAAGACCGTCGACAAGCAGCCGGCCTCGGCGAGCACGTTGGCGTCGCTGTGGCTGGGAAAGGCCTCGGTGGCGGCGGCTCGGGCGGACCCGAAGGCAGCCGCGAGCGCGGCGAGCGGTCCATGGTCCGGGGCGTCAACCTGCCCGCGGAAGGAGCGGGCGTAGGGGATCTGGAACGCTGCGTGCGGAGACGCCCGCCGAGCTGCCTGCACGGTCTCGCGGAAGAGGCGCTCGATCTCGGCGGGGGCGATGGTGGGGTCGGCGTGGGCGTCGAGGCTGAGCGAGGCGCGCGCCGGCGTGACGAAGCCAGACGGCCCGGACGCGAGCTCGCGCAGGTTCAGCGCCACCGCGTCGCCGTAGACGGCAGCCAACCGCGCGCGAAACGCCGCCGCGGTGGCAGCGAGGAGCCAGGCGGCGCCGTCGACCTCGGCAGCGAAGGCGGCGTGGAGCTGGCGCGACTCGACCTCAAGCTCCAGCTCGGCGAAGCCCCTGAAGCGACTCTGCATGCGGCTGCGGGTTGGCTCGAAGACCAACGCCGAGGTCGGTGCGGCCGTCGCCGAACGCGGGGCTGCTGCGTTCGTTGTGGCTGCCGTTGCCGTCGCCGCGCGATCGCCTCGGTCAAATGGGCCGGTCGCCGCATCGATCAGGCCGCCAACGCCCGTCTGCATGTCCTCCTCGTCGCAGACCAGGACGACGCCCAGGCGCGGCGCGGCCGCACGGATCGCGGCGGCGTCCTCGACGAGCACGTCGATCAGCGCGGCGATGGCGCCCTTGGTGTCGACCACGCCCAGGCCGGTCGCCTCGTCGTCGACGCAGACGAGCCGCGGCCCGGCGCCCAGGTGTTCAGAGACGGTGTCGTAGTGGGTGAGCCAGATGTCGCCGGGCAGGGCGCCGCTTCCGTCGTCGCAGAGCGAGATCAGCAGGTTGCCCGCCGCACCCTCGATCGGCTGCACCGTCGGTCGGTAGCCGGCGCCCTGCAGGGTCGTCACCAGCCGGTCGAGCAGCGCGCCCTCGCCGTGAGAGGGCGAATAGCAGCCGACCAGCTCGCCGAGGCGGGCTTTGATGCGCGCGATCCGCTCGCGACCGGGCAACGGCGCGGTGGGTCGAGGCGATCGAGACACAGCAGACTCCTGAGGCGGACGAAGAGGGGTCAGGCAGGCGTCGCGGCGTGGTCCGCGGCGTCGGCGATGCGCGTCCACGGGCTGTCGGCCCAGCCGCCGGCGGCCGTCTCGTTCAAGCCAGCCGCGGCGTAGGCACGGTGGCGCAGCTCGTTGATCTCAGTGAGGATCGCTTCGAAGGCGCCGCGCCGGTGGCGCTGCATGGTGCGGAAGTTGTCCTGCGAGACCTGGTCGGCGAGCGCCACCGGCGCCTTCTGCGCCTCCAACCAGGTCAAGACCTCGTCGATGTCGGTCCCGTCTGCGAGGCGGCGTTGGATCTCGTGAGATATCGCCGCCGCCCGGTCCGTGCCTCGGACGGCGTCGAGGACCGCGATGCGCACGAACTGGAAGGCCGGGTCCGGGCTCTTGCGCCAGAAACGCACCAGGCGATGGGCGTCGCCGTCGTCGAACGCGTACTGGGGGTGAAAGGGCACCAGGTAGAACTGCTGGCCGTCGCCCCAGCGAGCCTCGTAGGCCTCGCGTACGGCGACGTGGAAGCTGTCGAAGGTCTTGGTCGCGACTGTCGCCAGGTTGGGGAAGATCAGCAAGCCGATCTCGGCGTCGGCGCAGGCGTCAGCCTCGAACTCTGCGATCGCGCGCATCGCCGCGTCGACGTCGGGAGCCGTCTGCCACATCACCCGTCGCATCAGCTTGCCGTGGGTCCGGCAAGGCCGCGCGAACGGACAGATCCGGTGCGCCTCGATGACTCGGTCGAGCCAGGTGTCGTTGATCGAGAGGACGGCGCGTTCGGCGTCGATGTGACGGCTGTGCATGTAGAGGGGGGCTCCGTGACCGCGACGGTGCCCGGGCGGCTTGCCTCGGCACGCGGCGCTTGCCATCCTCGCGCGTCCCGCGTGGCCTTGCAATCCGCGCGCAGGAGGCTCTGTCGATGTCTGAGACCCGTTCCGCCGCGACCGGCTTTCCGACGTTGCGTATCCGTCCCGACAGCTTCGAGGCGCGCGGGGCGTTCGCCGAGACGCAGGCGATCTGGCTGCGCCCGGACCGCGCGGCGGTCGCGCGGATCGACCGTCTGCTCGCTGCCGGCGACATCGGCGTGGTCGCCCACTTCTACATGGACGCCGAGCTGCAAGGCGTCCTCAGCGCTGCCTCGTGGCCGCACATCCACATCTCCGATTCGCTGGTGATGGCCGATCGCGCCGTCGCCATGGTCGAGGCCGGCGCGCGCGCCATCGTCGTGCTCGGCGTCGACTTCATGAGCGAGAACGTGCGCGCGATGCTCGACGCGGCCGGTCACGACCGCGTGCCGGTCTTCCGGGTTGCCGCCGAGCCCATCGGCTGCTCGCTGGCCGCCTCCGCAGAGGACGTCGGCTATGGCGCCTGGCTCACCCAGGCCGCCGCGACCCCACGCTCCCTGCACGTCGTCTACATCAACACCAGCCTGGCGACGAAGGCGAAGTCCCACGCGCTGGTGCCGACGATCACCTGCACGTCGTCGAACGTCGTGCATACCGTGTTGCAGGCTGCCGCCCAGATCGCCGATCTGCACGTCTGGTTTGGCCCCGACACCTACATGGGCCACAACCTGCAGGCCCTCTTCGCCGGCGCGGTCGCGCTGGGCCCCGACGCCGTCGCCGCCTTGCACCCCGCTCACGACGAGGCCACGCTCGCAGGGCTCGCCGCGCGCTTTCACCCCTTTGAGCAGGGCGCCTGTGTCGTCCACCACCTCTTTGGCGCCGACGTCGTCGCGCGGGTGCGTCGGGACCACGCCGACGCCTATCTCACCGCCCACCTCGAGGTGCCCGGCGAGATGTTCGCCCTCGCCGCCGAAGCGCAGCGGCGTGGCCGCGGCGTCGTGGGATCGACCTCAGACCTGTTGAAGTTCATCCAGGCCCGCGTCGACGAGGCCGTCGCCCGGCCGGAAGCGGCGACCCTCGCCTTCGTGCTCGGCACCGAGGCCGGCATGGTCACCGCCATCGTCCGCCGCGTGCAGGCCGCGCTGGTCGCCTCGGGGCGCACCGACATCGCCGTGGATATCATCTTCCCGGTCGCGTCGGAGGCCATCTCCGCGACCGGCGAGGCGGACCTCGGCGTGGTCCCCGGCGTGCCCAGCGGCGAGGGCTGCTCGACGGCGGGTGGCTGCGCGACGTGCCCGTACATGAAGATGAACTCGCTCGACGCCCTCATCGGTCTGGTCGAGACGCTGGCGGCAGGCAACGTCGCCGCGCTCGACGCCTTCCGGCCGCGCAAATACGCCGATAACGTCACACTGCCCGGCGGAGGCGAGCGCACCGTCGCCGACCTGGGCAGCGAGCCCATCTTGTTCATGCGCGATCTGCAGCGAAGCGGCCGTCTGCCCGAGGCGCTGGTGCGGATGGTGGTGGGGTAGCTGGGCGGTCCTCTGCCGGTCCTCCGATTCGAACGTGCGCAGTAGCTGCGGGCAGGCCGGCCTCCGCGCCCTCGCAGCCCGCAAGAAGCCCGGCAACGATGAGAAACAGCACGTCCGTCAGTTTGCGGTGCTTGCCGCCGCTGCGCTACGCGCCTGCCTCGGCGTTGAAGCCGTCGATCAGCGCGTCCCAGCGCGGCACCAGCTCACCCAGGCCGCGCCACCACTGCTGCTCGCGCCGGGCGACGAAGTCCTCGATGGCGACGCCTTGCTGCTCGACCCAGGTGTAGTAGCCCAGGTTGAACATTCGCTCCTTGTCGGTGCGGCTGAGCTCGGCGAGGTTGTCGACGCCCGCGCCCAGCATGTAGCGGCCGAAGACCTCAGCGCATGCGGCCGTGTCGACGCCGTGCGGGAAGTGCTTAGCGGCGACCTTGTCGAGCTCGGTGCGGTACATGGAGCCGCCGTCCGTCGCGACCGTTACGATGGCCTGGTCGGGGCCCAGGTCGTAGTACTTCGCCGTCTTGATCGCGGCGAGGACGTTGGCCAGCCCGCTGAAGCCAAAGGCGTCGAGACCGGAGAGGACCGACTGCGACACGCCGTGGCGCTCGGCGAGGAAGGCGCGACCGACCTCGGATTGGAAGACCTGGTAGAGGCTGTCGGTCGCGGCGTCGGAGACGGCGACGACGAGGTCGGTGTTCCAGACGTTGTGCACGTAGGGCACGTGCTTGTCGCCGATGCCCTGGATGTTGTGCTCGCCAAAGCCATTGCGGAGCAAGGTGGGGCACTCGGCCGCTTCGACCGCGACGATGCGGGTGCCGTACTCGCTCTTCAGCCAGTCGCCGGCCGAGATGGTGCCGGCCGAACCGGTCGCCGACGTAAACGCGAAGAGCTCGAGACCGCGCTGGCGGGACCGCAGGTCCTCGAAGCAGCGCCCGAGCGCCCGACCCGTCACCAGGCGATGCGCGAGCACATTTCCGAACTCGGCGAACTGGTTGAAGATGACGTTCTCTTCGTCGGCGGCGAGGCGGTTGCACTCGTCGTAGATCTCCTTGACGTTGCTCTCTGATCCGGGGGTGCGGACGATGTCGCTGGGATCCTTGACCCAGTTGTCGAGCCAGTCGAAGCGCTCCTGGCTCATGCCCTCCGGCAGGATCGCGACGCCGTGGCAGTCCATGATGCGCGAGACCGCGATGCCGCCGCGGCAGTAGTTGCCGGTCGACGGCCAGATGGCGCGGTGGCGCGTCGGGTCGAACTGGCCCGTGACCAGCCGGGGCGCGAGGCAGCCGTACGCGGCGAGGACCTTGTGCGCGGCGATCATCGGAAAGCGCTCGCCGAGGGCGACGATGATCGGCGCCGCGACTCCAGTGAGCTCGCGCGGCAGGACGACATAGCCAGGCACGGCTGAGAAGCCCTTGCGGTCTGCGGCGTTGTGCCAGTGGATGCGGAAGAGGTTGAGCGGATGTGGCGCATCCGGGTCGATGTCGGCGAGGCGCGCCGTGATCGAGGTGGGAATGGTCGTGGGGTCGGCGAGCTGCGCGAAGGTCGGCAGGACGATCCCGCGCTCGCGGAAACGGGCGATCGACCGGGCGCGTACGTCGGCGTCGACGACATGGGCTTCGAGTCCGAGGGTGGGCATGGCGAGGCTCCTGAGGTGCGCCGGCGTGGCGCGGGCGGCGGATTGTAGGGGGGCGATTTGATTTTGTCTTGGGGGGAGGCAGCGAACGGGCGCGGTTCCCAATTCCGGGTCTCAGGCGGCGAACGCCGCCACGCAGTGGGG
>CALGHC010000081.1 GCA_937915965.1 uncultured Myxococcales bacterium | reverse complement strand
CAGTGGAGGCACCATGAGCCGTGCCGCCGTGCTTGCGTCGCTGATCGAGTCCGCTGGTATCGTCGTCCTCGGTGACGGTCTTCCGGCGGGTGCCGCCGCAATCGAGGTCACCTCCGTGACCGCCGACTCGCGCCGCGTCGGGCCGGGCGCCGTCTTCGTCGCTGTCGACGGCCTGCGCGCTCGTGGCGCTGACTTCGCTCCCGCCGCCGTCGCTGCCGGAGCGGTCGCCATCGTGGCCGAGGTGTCGATCGAGGGTCTGGGCGTGCCCGTCCTGCGTGTCGCAGACGCCCGCGGCGCACTTGGTCATCTGGCATCGGCCTTCCACGGCCACCCCAGCCACTACATGCAGGTGATCGCTGTCACCGGTACCAACGGCAAGTCGACGACGACGCTGCTGTGTGCCCAGCTGCTATCGGCTGCTGGCATTCGAGCGGCCGCCATCGGGACGCTTGGCGTCTGGACTCCAGCGGGCTTCCGTCCTGGCCAGCTGACGACCCCAGAGGCGACTGAACTACAGGCTCTGCTGGCCGGGCTGCGGGCTGAGGGTTTTGCTGTGGTCGCCCTCGAGGCGAGCTCGCACGCCCTCGATCAGCAGCGGCTCGATGGCACGCGCTTTGCGGCAGCGGCGTGGACCAACGTCAGCCGCGATCACCTCGACTACCACGGCACCGAGGCGAACTACGCGCGAGCCAAGGCGCGCCTCTTCCGAGAGTTGTTGGGCGAGGGCACCCCGGCCTACGTCAACGGCGATGACCCGCATTGCCTGGAGATGGTGAAGGAGGGGCGCGCGCAGCCATGGTTCCTCAATGATGGGGAGACGCGCGGCGGCGGTGAAGGTTGGCGAGTCACGGGCCTGCGGGTCGGCTCCGACGGCCTGCGCTTCCACCTCAGCGGCGGCGCGAGCTCTGAACCGCTTGCCATCGAGAGCCCGCTACTTGGCCGGTTCAACGGCCACAATCTCGTCGCGGCCCTGCTCCTGGCCCTCGCGGTTGGCGCCGATCGCGACGACCTGCAGCGCGGCGCCCGCGATCTGCGGCCACCGCCGGGGCGTCTCGAACCCATAGAGAACGCACTTGGCGCGCTCGTGCTGGTCGACTTTGCACACACACCCGACGCCCTCGCACAGGTGCTCGACGCATGCCGTTCGCTCGTGGGTGCCGGCGGCCAGTTGCTGGTCGCGTTTGGTTGCGGCGGCGATCGCGACGGCGGCAAACGCCAAGACATGGGCCGAGTCGCGGCCGAGCGCGCGGATCTGGTTGTATTGACTAGTGACAATCCGCGCAGCGAGGACCCAGGCGCGATCGTCGACGCGATCGAGGCGGGCGCGCGCGCCGCGGGCGCTCGGCCGCTTGGGCGCCTGACGCCAGCGACCATCGCAGGACTCGGCGGCGCCCCTGGCTACCTGCGCGAAGTCGACCGCGGTCAGGCAATTCGCAGGGGCATCGGCGTGCTGCGCGCGGGTGATGTCTTCGTCATCGCCGGCAAGGGACACGAGCGCTCGCAGCTCGTCGGCACCGAAAGCCTGCCCTTCGACGACGCCGCCGTCGCGGCCCAATGGCTCGGATCGCATCGATTGGCGCGCACGCAGCCCGATCCGGGAGTCGCGTCCGGGCTGCGCCAGGTCGCTCTGGCGCGCGACGCGACCCCCGAGGCGAGCGCCTTCGCTTTCGACGGCCGGACCGCCGCCCAAATCTGCGACGGCACCTTGATCTGCGACGGCGTACAGACGGCTCGACTCTCGACCGACACCCGTGCCTTGCGAGCCGGCGATCTGTTCGTCGCGCTGGTCGGCGAGCGCTTCGACGCAAACGAATTCGTCGGTGGCGCGGTCGAGGCTGGCGCAACCGGCATCATCTGTTCTTCCGGTCGCGGCGCCGCATGGCGCGAGCGCGCCGTCACCTCTGGTACCTGGGTGGTCGAGGTGGCGGACACGCTCGTCGCTCTCGGCGACCTGGCGCGGGCTCATCGTCAGCGCCACACGCCCTTGCTCATCGGCATCACCGGCAGCAACGGCAAGACCACGACCCGGGCGATGGCAGCCTTGGCGATCGCCTCGGCAGGTCCTGTCCTGGCGACTCATGGCAACTACAACAACCGGATTGGGGTGCCGCTCACCCTCGCGCGGCTCGGAGCCGATCACCGCTTCGCCGTCGTGGAGATGGGCACGAGCGAACCCGGAGAGATCGCGGAGCTGTGTCGCATCGCCCAGCCCCGCGTCGGCGTCCTGACCGGGGTCGCAGAGGCCCACCTGGAGAAGCTCGGCGACCTCGACGGTGTCGCCGTTGAAAAGGCAGCGTTGATCAGGGCGTTGCCCGAGGACGGCGTCGCCGTGGTGCCCGACGACGTCGCTGCGCTCGGCCCGCACCTCTCCGGTTTGCGTTGCCGCGTGCTGCGCTGCGGCCGCCTGGCCGACTCCGAGGTGCGGCTGGTGGGCGACGTCCGCGCTGACGGCGAGTCGGTCGCTTTCGTCGCAGATGTGCTCGGTCGACGCACCGAGGTGCGTGTTCCCGGTATCGGTTTGCATCTCGCCCGCGGTGCGCTGCTGGCCCTGGGTGTCGCCGTGGCGGCGGGCGTCGACGTCGACGAGGCAGCTCGTGGCCTGGCCCGGTTTGCCCCGGTCGGCCAGCGCATGCGGCCTTCGCACATTGGCGCTTTGCTGGTGCTGGAGGACTGCTACAACGCGAATCCGAGCTCGGTGGAGATGGCTCTGGAGACGCTCGCCTCGTTGCCCGCACCAAGGGTCGCTGTGCTCGGTGACATGTTGGAGCTCGGCGCTGGCGCTGGCGCCCTGCACGCTCGGGTTGGCCGACGCGCTGCAGAACTCAAATTGGACGCCCTGTGGACCATCGGGCGCCACGCTCCGGACACAGCAGGCGGGGCGATCGCCGCCGGCATGGCGCCCTTGCAGGTGAACGTGGCAGGTGGCGTGGACACCCTGGTCGACAACCTACGCGCGCGGATCGCGGGTGGCGGAACGCTCCTGGTGAAGGGCTCACGCGGCGCGCGTATGGAACGGGTGATCGACGGCCTGCGGGCCGACCACATCCCAGCGGAGACGGAGGACGGCTGTGTTCCTGTGGCTATCTGAGCTACTGCGGCCCGACTTCGGGCCGCTCAACGTATTTCGCTACGTCACGTTCCGAACGCTTGGGGCGATGGCGACTTCGTTGCTGATCGCCATGGCGCTCTATCCCTGGTTCATCCGGCGGCTTCAAGCCGGTCAGATCGGTCAGGTTGTCCGCAGCGACGGTCCCGAGAGCCACTTCTCAAAGGCCGGCACGCCGACCATGGGTGGCGTCTTGCTGCTCGTCGCCGTGGCGCTCTCCACCTTGCTGTGGGGCGACATCACCAACTCGATGGTCTGGATCGTGCTCGGGATCACGTTGGCCTATGGCGCCTTGGGCTTCGCCGACGACTTCCTCAAGATCCGCGCAAAGAACTCGCGTGGCGTGAGCGAGAGGCAGAAGCTGATCGTTCAGATCGGTGTCGCCGGCGCCGTCTTTGGCGCGATGTACAGCGGCCTGCTCGGCGCCGATCTGGCCGACACCCGCTTGTATCTGCCTTTCACCAACGCCCGCGTCTTCTACCTGGAGATTCCAGCGTGGGCCTATGCGTCCTTTGCGACCGTTGTGGTCGTGTGTTGGTCCAACGCGGTCAACTTCACGGACGGCCTTGACGGCCTGGCCACCGGCCCGGTGATGGTCTCCGCCGCCACCTTCGGCCTGTTCTGCTACCTCGCGGGTGCGAGCTTGGGCCTGTTCGCCGATGGTCACTTCCACCGTTTCGACATCGCCGAGTACCTGCTCATTCCGTCGATCCCCCTCGCCCAGGAGCTGATCATCGTCGCCGCTTCGGTGATCGGCGCCAGCATCGGCTTCCTTTGGTACAATACGTTTCCCGCACAGGTCTTTATGGGCGATGTCGGTGCCCTCGCGCTCGGCGGCACTCTCGGCACGATCGCCGTCCTCTCCAAGAACGAGATCATCTCTGTGGTCGTCGGCGGCATCTTCGTGCTCGAAGGCGCCAGCGTCGTGATCCAGCGCTACTCCTTCAAGCTCACCGGCCGGCGCGTCTTTCGGATGGCGCCGATCCATCACCACTTCGAGAAGAAGGGCTGGCCCGAGCCGCGGGTCACCGTTCGATTCTGGATCATCTCAATCATCCTCGCCCTCGTTGGCATCGCAAGCCTGAAGCTGAGGTAGTTCTTCGTGTCCGATCCTTTCGCCATTGACCAGGGAGCCGAGAGCCCGCCGGACGCCATGACCGGCGCCGGGCGTTCCGCGGCGCTTGCGGCCGGACCGGTTGGCGAGGCGCACACCCGCATCGATCGGCACGCCTCGGACCGGCGCCCCGAAGAGCGCGATCCGATTGACGGCGAGCCGCTGGTTGTCACGCCAACCGGCATGGACTGGTGGCTGCTTGCCGCGTTCATCGGGCTCGCCACCGTTGGCGTGGTCATGGCGTTCTCTGCGTCGATGTACGACGCCGTGCACGGGCACCATGGCGACGAACTGCATTTCCTCCACCGACACCTCGCCTACGCCTGCGTCTCCTTGGTTGCCCTCTTTGTGGGGCTGGTGGTGCCGTATCGGCTCTGGGCGCGGCTGGCGTGGCCGTCGCTTATCGCCACGATCGGCCTGCTCATCGCGGTCCTGCTCTTCGGTGAGACGGTCAACCGCGCGACTCGCTGGCTCGACTTCAAGTTCTTCCGCTTCCAGCCCGCCGAGCTCGCCAAGCTGGTCTTCGCCCTCTACCTCGCCTGGTCGCTGTCGAAGAAGGCAGGTCGGGGCGCCATCCGCACCTTCAGTGTCGGTCTGGCCCCCCACTTCCTGGTCTGGGTCATCGTCTTTGGCTTGTGCATGCGGCAGCCCGACCTGGGCACTGGAATCGTGTTGGCGATCCTGCTCTTCGCGATGACCTTCGTCGCTGGAACCAACGTGGCCTACCTCGTCTTCATCGGCTTGAGCGGCGCCTTTGGCCTGGGTTGGTTCCTGATCCACGATCCGATGCGTTCGCGGCGGATCACGGCGTTCCTTGAGCCGCTCGTCAACCGGCAGGACAGCGCCTATCAGCTCTTCAACGGCAAGCTCGCGATCGCCACCGGCGGCTTCCTTGGGCAGGGGCTGGGGGCCTCGCGCCAGAAGCTCGGCTTCATCCCCGAGGCGCATACCGACTTCGTCCTCTCGGTCATCGGCGAGGAGTTGGGAATCTTGGGGCTTGCCCTGGTCGCCGTCCTCTTTGGCGTGATCATGTGGCGCGGCTTGCGCATCGCCCGGGGTGCACGCTGCGAGTTCGGTCGGCTTCTGGCGATCGGGCTGACTACGCTCTTTGGCACCCACGCTGCGATCAACTACGGCGTGGTCATGGGCCTCCTGCCAACCAAAGGCCTCACGCTGCCGTTCATCTCCTATGGCGGCTCGTCGCTGGCCGTCATGGCTCTGTCGGCAGGGATCTTGTTGGGGGTGGGCCGCGGCCACGGCGCGATCCTGCCTGACGGGTCGCTCGACGATGAGGCCTTCGACGATGAGGCCGTCGACGATGAGGCCCTCGACGATGAGGCCCACTACGATGAGGCCCACGACGATGAGGCCCACGACGATGAGGACTGCGGCGAAATCGGCCCCGACCTGACGCCGGGCGCGCTCGCGCCGCCCGCCTCGACACCGCTGGGAGGTGTCGCATGATCGCCGGCGGTCAGGCCATGCGCATCGCGATCGCCGGAGGCGGCACGGGGGGCCACGTTCACCCCGCGCTGGCCATCGCGGACGCGTTCATTCAGGACCTTGCCGGCGCCGACGTGCTCTTCGTGGGCACAGCCCGGGGTCTGGAAGCGAAGATTGTGCCCGCCCTTGGTCACCGCCTTGAGCTCGTCGAGGGCTCGCGGCTGGTCGGCGGTGGCGTCGCGTCAAAGGTGCGCGGTCTCGCCAGCCTGGTCCATGGCGTGCGCCAGGCCCGCGAGATCCTCACCCGCAACGGGATTCGTCTGGTCATTGGGGTCGGCGGCTACGCCTCGGGCGCGGCCCTGATCGCGGCGCGCAGTCTCGGTCTGGGTGCTGCCGTGCACGAGAGCAACGCCGTCGCGGGCCTCACCAACAAGGTGCTCGGCTATGTCGTCGAGCGTTGCTACCTCGGCTTCGACGCCGCACTCAACGACTTCCCGCACGACCAGAGCCTCGTCGTGGGGAATCCAGTACGCGCCGACATCCTCGCTGTCGGCGCCGCCCGCGTGCGCCGGGCCTTGGGCGCCGAGCCTCTGTCGGTCTTTGTCGTCGGCGGCTCCCAGGGGGCGCAGTTCCTCAACCTGCGCGTTCCCGAGCTGCTCGCGTCTGTCGCCCGCCGCGGCGTCCGTTTGCGGGTGCGCCATCAGGTCGGTCGACTCGACCCAGAGCCGGTCGTCGCCGCCTACGCCGCGCTCGGCATCGACGCGCGCGTTGACACCTGGATCGATGACATGGCGACCGCCTACGCGCAGGCCGACCTCGCGGTGTCTCGTGCCGGATCCGGCGCCGTCTCTGAACTTGCGGCCGCCGGACTGCCCGCCCTGCTTGTGCCTTTTCCTCATGCGGCCGGCGACCACCAGGCTGCCAACGCACGCGCCTTTGCTGAGGTTGGCGCAGGATTCTGGCGTCGCCAGGAGGAATGGCAGACCGAGCCGCTCGCCGAGGCTCTCGCGACTACAATGAGCGACGGCCACTCGCTCCACCTCGCGAGCCAGGCTGCCCGCTCGCTCTCGCGGGGCGACGCTGCCCACGAAATGGTGCGCGACTGTGCGCGTTGGATGGAGGGGCGATGGTGACCCGTCTGATCGAACGCAGGCCGAGCAATGTGCGCCGTCGGCCGCCGCTTGCCACGCGGATCACCGCATGGTGGCGCCGGAGGCGATCCGAACGGAGCGCCGCGGCCGCCACGGCCGCGACGCTCGACGGCGACGAGGACGCCGACCATTGGGTCGACGAGTCGCCTCTGATGGGAATGCGGGTCGCGGCCGCGGTCGTCGCTGCTGTCTGCGTCGCCCTGTTGGTCGGCCTCTTTGTCTCCTTTGACGGTTTCGCCGATCGCACCCGCCAGTTCCAGGTGCGTGACTTTGCGGTCCGCGGCAACGATCGCGTCGCCGACCAAGCCCTGATCGCCGCGAGCGGGGTGCGTGCCGGGGACGGCCTGATGGCCCTCGACACCGCGCTCATCCGGGATCGTCTGGAGAAATTGCCATGGGTGCGTCGCGCCGACGTCGCCACCGACTTGCCAGCCCGCCTGATCATCCAGGTAGTTGAATACGAGCCCGTCGCCTTGGTCGCCGATAGTGGCCGGCTGTGGCTCGTCGACCGCGATGGCGTCCTGTTCAAGACCATTGATGTGGGCGAAGCGTGCGACCTGCCGATCCTCACCGGGTTGGATGTCCCGGTTCTTCGTGACGCCAAGACCTCCCTACAAGCGCGCGAACTGGCCCGTCGGCAGCTACATCAACTCCTGGGCCTCATCGATGTGCACGGCCGCCATGCGATCGCGGGCCGCCTGCCGCTCAGTGAGCTGCACTGGGACCCCGTTCTAGGCGTCAGCTTGATGTCGACCCTAGACGGCGCCGAAGTGCGTCTGGGCCACGGTCGCCTCGCGGACCTGGGCCACGCGTTCGACCAAATCGTGGCTCTCTACGATTACGTTGAGCAACGCGGCGAATGGCTTGAGTATGCCCTCCTAGATGACGACGCTCACCCCGACCGCACAGTGGTTCACACGCGCCCAGCCGCCCCTCTGGGCGGAGCCGGCGCTGAGCCGTCTGCCGCGCGTCAAGCTGGCGGGGCGGCGATGGCTCAGCCACCGCGGCAGCCGGCCAAAGCGGCACGCCCCACGCACCGCCCCAAACGACACGAAGCGACCGGTAGTCCAGATGGTGACAAGCCGGCAGGAACCAGCAACGACCGCTAGCGCGCGCCCGACAGAACGGCGAACGAGGAGGACACCATGGTGAGACGAGATGAGATCATTGTCGGCCTGGATGTGGGCACGACGAAAGTGGTGGCGGTGGTCGGCGAGGTTCGCGAGAACGGCCTGCTTGACGTGATCGGGGTGGGTACGGCGACGTCGACCGGCATCAAGAAGGGCGTCGTGGTCAACGTGACCCAGACGATGGAAGCGATCAAGCGCGCCATCCACGAGGCCGAGTTGATGGCCGGCTGCACCGTCAACGCGGTCTACGTCGGCGTTTCCGGGGGACAGATCAAGTCGTTCAACAACCGCGGGGTCGTCGCGGTTCAGAACAACGAGGTCACCGAGACCGACATCGCTCGAGTCATCGAGAACGCGCGTGCCGTGCAGATCCCCGCGGACCGGCAGATCATCCACACGGTGCCCCAGGAGTTTCTCGTCGACGACAACGACGGCATCAAGCACCCAGTGGGCATCAGCGGCGTGCGCCTGCAGGCGAACGTGCACATCATCACGGCGCTCAACACCAGCGTGCAGAACGTCGTTCAATGTGCGGAGCGCGCCGGACTGCACGTGCTGAAGGCCAGCGCTGAGATGCTCGCCTCGTCACTCGCGGTTCTGGAAGAAGACGAGAAGGAGCTGGGCGTCGTCCTTGTCGATATCGGCGGGGGCACCACGGACATCGCCGTCTTCTACAACGGCGCCATCGTCCATTCCGCGGTGCTCGCCGTGGGCGGCGACCACATCACCAACGACATCGCCGTGGGGCTGCGTACGCCCCGCGCCGAAGCCGAACGCATCAAGCTCAAGCACGGCTGCGCGCTGTCGAGCTTGGTCGAGGACGACGAGACGATCGACGTCGCTTGCGTCGGCGGCCGCGATCCGATCGTCCGCAAGCGTACTTTGCTGTGCGACATCATCGAGCCGCGCATGGAGGAGATCTACCGCCTCATCGAGAAGGAAGTCCAGGAGTCCAACTTCGCGGACGTACTCGGTTCTGGCGTCGTCGTTACCGGCGGTTCGGCGCTGATGCCGGGCATGGCGGGCTTGGGCGAAGAGGTCTTGGGCATGCCCGTGCGCGTCGGGCTGCCTCGCCCCGTCGGTGGCCTGTACGATCTGGTCAAGGCGCCGCCGTACTCAACTGCGGTCGGACTCGTCCTGCAAGGCGCGGTCGAGGAGCGGGCCCCCATTGGGGACGGAAAGCGCAAGGGCCGCGGCGAGGGTCGCTCCTGGCAGCTCTGGCAGCGCGTCCGGGTTTGGCTCTCGGAGGCCTTCTAGCGTGACGCATTGCGGGCAGAAACGACGGGGCGCCAGCAGGGGCCCAAGCGCAGATGGAGAGACGATGATGTTCGACAACGTGGAATTGGAGAGGGAAGCACCAGTCGGGGCACGGCTGAAAGTGATCGGCGTGGGGGGCGGTGGCGGCAACGCCGTCAACAACATGATCGAAGCGGGTCTGGAGCACGTCGAGTACGTGGTCGCCAATACCGACGCGCAGGCGCTGGAGCACAACAGCGCCTCGGTTCGGCTGCAGCTCGGTTGTCAGCTGACGCGAGGGCTCGGTGCTGGTGCTGATCCCGACGTCGGTCAGCGAGCGGCCCTGGAGGCGGAGGAACAGATCAACGCGGCCTTGCAGGGCGCCGATATGGTCTTCATCACCGCCGGCATGGGCGGTGGTACGGGCACGGGTGCGGCGCCGGTTATCGCTCGGCTGGCGCGCGAGGCCGGTATTCTCACCGTCGCCGTCGTGACCCGCCCGTTCGGTTTTGAAGGAAAGAAGCGGCGCACCCGCGCAGAGGCAGGCCTGCAGGACCTCACCGATCACGTCGACACCCTCATCGTCATCCCCAATGACCGGCTGCTCGAGCTCGACGGCGATGTCAGTTTTCAGGATGGATTCAAGATCGCCGACTCGGTCTTGCTCTCCGCCGTGCGCGGCCTGAGCGACCTGATCCTCGTCCCGGGGCTCATCAACGTCGACTTCGCAGACGTCGTCACCGTCATGCGCGGCAGCGGCCTGGCGCTGATGGGCACGGGCATGGCGGCTGGCGAAGATCGAGCGCGGCGAGCGGCGGAGATGGCCATCTCGAGCCCCCTGCTAGAGGACGTGCGCCTCGACACGGCCCAGGGCCTGCTTGTCCACATCACCGGTGGCGGCAATCTGAGCCTGCGCGAGGTCAATCAGGCGATGACCCTGATTCAGGACGAGGTGCACGAAGATGCCGACATCATCTTCGGTGCAGTGGTGGACGAGAGTCTCGGCGACCACTTCAAGATCACGGTCGTAGCGACCGGTTTCGATCGTGCTGCCGCTGTGCGCGAGCGCGAGGCCGCCCAGCAGCGCCGCCGCGCCTCAGGTCAGGCGGACGGGATCTCCGACCGTGCGCCACCGCCGCTGCCGGCACAGCCCACGCAAGAGGCCGAGACCGAAAACGTCCAGGTGCATGTCTATGCCGGAGAGGAGACCGCCTACGCCGAGTACGAGGGCGCGGCGGTGGCCGTCGCATCCCAGACGGTCCAGCCGGCGCCCAGACCGCATCCTGCCGCCTCCTCCGAACTTGGCCACGGCGACGCACCGGCCTGGCAACGGCGAGCCGGCATGGAGCCGCCGCGCCGCGAGCCGGTGATCAGCAATCCGTTCAGCGGCGATGAGCTCGTCAGCGAGCTCGACAAACCCGCCTACATGCGCAAATAGGTGTGTTTCCAGAGGAATCTGTGTGGCAGGTCGACCCCGTCGCCCAGCGTCGTCGCCATCGCCGGGTCGGCGCGGCGGTGATCGCGCTGCTGGTTGCCGCTGTGGTGACCGCGGGCATGCTGCGTCTTGACCGCGGACGCCCCTCCTTGGAACGCGGATTCGACGCTTTGGCCGACGCGTTTGATGGCCCGCACTCCGGTCGCGCGGCAGCCATAGAGACAGCGGCGGCCGCATTTCACCGCAGCGTTGGCGTCCTCGCCCTCGAACCCCTGGCTCTGATCGGGCTCGCGCTAGTCGGCGACATGCGGCGGCTGGACACTTTGGCCGAAGCACCGAGCCCACCTGAGACGCGCGGCCCCGAAGAGGTCGCGGCTCACACGGTCGCGCTGGTCGCGCAGGGTCGCGTCGGCGCGGCTCTGCGCTGGCTGCGCGAAGGCACCCGCAGTCTCGGCGCGCGACCGTCCCTGCGCCAACTGCAGATCTTCGTCGAGCGTCTTCAGAGCGCGCGCCAACGGCGCAGCGCCGCCGCGCAGGCCGATAACCCCATCGGAAATCAATGAAGTGCATAGATGCAACAGGCGACTCGTGGACGACCTCGCGTGGACGACCTCGCGCGGACGACCTCGCGCGGACGGTAACCGCCCAGCGAACCCCACGTGGCCATCGCCGCCGTAGTCACGGAGACTCAC
>CALGHC010000080.1 GCA_937915965.1 uncultured Myxococcales bacterium | reverse complement strand
CACGGACGCGGACACGGACGCGGACACGGACGCGGACACGGACGCGGACACGGACGCGGACACGGACACAGACGCGGACGCGGACACGGACACGGACGCGGACACGGACGTAGAGAGCGACCTGGGGCCACCGGTCGGTTGTCAGGGCGACGACGAGTGCGCCTTGCTCGACGACGACAACCTGTGCAACGGCACGCCAACCTGCGATCCGAGCCTCGATCCACCCGCCTGTGTCGTCGATCCAGTGACCATCGTGACCTGCGCGGTAGACCCCGAGAAGCCATGTGTTGTCTTCGCATGCGTCCCTCTCAGCGGCGCATGCGCCAGTGAAGTCCTCGGTGACGGTGCGGCCTGCGCGCTGCCAGCCTCGAAGTGCGCAGGACCGCACGCCTGCAAAGCCGGGGTGTGCGCGGCGGCAAACGTCGGCGCTTGCGACGATGGCAACACCTGCACGGCCGACGTCTGCGATCCGCTCTTCGGCTGTTCGCACGCGACAGCACCGATGGACGACCTCTTGTGCGTCACGGGATCCGAACCCTGCGTCGGCGGTTCTACGTGTACGACCGGCGTGTGCGGCGACGGCGAGACGCTCGACTGCGACGATGGCAACGCGTGCAGCCACGACGCCTGCGCGTTGGGCAGCGGTTGCACGACGACCGACTTCGACGGCGCGCCCTGCGACGACAACGACGCGTGCACCATGGGCGACGTGTGCGTGCAGACCGACTGCGTCGGCGCGCCGGTCGAGTGCGACGATGGCAACGGCTGCACGCTTGAGAGCTGCACCGACGGCGACTGCGAGGTGCTGCCCGACGACGGCGCTGTCTGCGATGACGGCGACGTCTGCACCGAAGAGGAGTGCGCCAATGCGGGCTGCCTCGCTGTGGCCAAGGACTGCGACGACGGCAACCCCTGCACGAGCGACGCCTGCGCGGCCGCCGTGGGCTGCGAACACACCACTGTGGCGGACGCGACCGCGTGCGGCGAAGACAAGGTCTGCCTCGGCGGGACGTGCGTGGTCGGCTTCTGTGGCGACGGCGTGGTGGGCGCCGGCGAATCCTGTGATGACGGCGACAAGGCCCTGTGCGACGGCTGCGAGGGCTGCCAGGAGCGCGCCTTCGTCGGCGGAAAGACCGCGGGCTGGCTGGAGGGGCCGCATGTCAGCCTTGGCAAGGCGGGCACGGTCGAGCTGTGGATGAAGCGACCGACCGTGGCCGGCGTCCTGATCGCCCAGGACGTGGGCGGCGCACCGGCAGACGGCAGCGCCGACTGGGCCATCCGCGTGCTCGCCGACGGCCGGCTGCAGGCGACGCTTGGCTGGAAGGGAGTGGCCATCCAGTACCAGGCGGTCGGCGCGGTCGCCGCCGACGGCGCCTGGCACCACGTCGCCGCGTGCTTCGACGCCGCCGCGGTGCGCATCTTCGTCGACGGCCACCTGGCTGGAGCGGCGCCAGTGGCACCCGGGCTGACCCACCTCGACGGCGGCTCGTTTGTCTCGGTCGGCGGCTGGGGTGACGGCAGCGGCAGCGCCGCCGACTTCGCCATCGACGAGATTCGCCTCTCGAAAGAGGTTCGTTACACCACCGACTTTACGCCGCCACGCCGCTTCGAGGTCGACGCGAAGACGGTAGCGCTGTGGCACCTCGACGAAGGAAACGGGACGAGCGCCACCGACGCGACCGCCGCCAAGGCGGCCCTGAAGCTGCACGCAGGCGCGGGCTGGCACGCTGACGCGTGCTACGGACAGGTCGCCGAGGGCGCGGCGTGCGGCGACGGCACCAAGGCGTTGTGGGAGGCATGCGACGACGGCGACAGCGACGACGGCGACGGCTGCAACGCGGTCTGCGAGGCGGAACCCAACGGCACGAGCTGCGCTGCGATCCTGGCGGATCAACCCGGCGCGGCCACTGGTGGCTACCTGATCGATCCCGATGGATCCGGACCCATCGAGTCCTTCCGCGCCTGGTGCGAGATGGTCAGCGACGGCGGCGGCTGGACCCTGGCGATGAAGATGAACGGCGCCAGCCAGCTGTTCAACTACGCAGCCGCGCTATGGACCAGCCCGATCTTGTACGCGCCCCAGTGGTATGGACCGGGCAAAGCACAGGTCAAGCTCAACTCCTTCGTCCACCTGCCAGTCACGCAGGTGCGAGTCGTGATGGAGGCGAACGGCTCAAGCCACTCGCTGGTCGTGGGCCACAAGGCTGCCTCGCTGCAGGCCACATTCAGCGCCGGCAAGTACGTACCCACGGTGGCCGGCAGGTCAGCGTGGAAGGCGCTGATACCTGGGTCGTCATTGCAGAAGCACTGCAACGCCGAGGGCTTCAACGTGGTGGCTCCGCCGTCCGGCTTCTTGCTGCCCCACGCAAGGCTGGGCATCCTCGGCAACAACGAGAACGACTGCATCACCCCCGACTCGTTTCTGGGTCTGGGCGTCGCGGACGGTGTCTGCAACACGGCGAAGCTGACGGCGGGCAACCTGGCCTGCTACGGCGCGGACGCGGGCGACAAATCGACGCCGGCGTGGGTGTGGCTGTGGGTGCGCTGAGGGCGACGGCGACGGCAGCGGACCGACTTGACCCGCGGAGCGGCCAACGGGCATCGTTGCGGCCGCCAACATCTCGTGGCCGTTCGGAGTTCCGCATGTTCGTACGTTCGTTGGTTCCGATCGGTTCATCGGTTCCGATCGGTTCATCGGTTCGGATGGCTTCATTGGTTCGGGTGGCTTCATCGGTGCTGGCGGGTTCGTCGGTCTCTGTGGCGCTGCAAGCCGTCCTGGTCGCGCTCCTGGTCGGCGCGTGCGCGTCGAGCGGCAACAGCGGCGGCGGCACACCGTGGATCCCGGCAGGCGGTCCAGCTGGCAGCGCCTGCGATCCCAGCGCCGACAACCAGGGCTGCCACGCCGCTGCGGGGACCACCTGGGTTCGCATGGCCTGCGATCCGGCGACGTCGACGTGGCAAGAGCTCGAGACGTGCGAGGCCGGCGCATTCTGCGTCGAGAGCGCCGCGCCCGCGCCGCTGCCGGGTTGGTTGACTGGATGCGGCGTCGTCGACACCAGCGTCGCGGCGCCCAAGGGGGACATCGAAGCGGCCGGCAAGGCCGGCGAGATGTGTGGCGAGTGCGCCAAGGACAGCGACTGCGGCCCGGGGCTGGGCTGCGCGCAAGGCATCTACGTCTGCAAGACTCCAAGCCAGCTCAAGAGCACGGAGCCCGCCTGCGAGGCCGACTGCCCGCTGTGGGCGGGTTGCGGGGACCATGGACGCTGCAGCTTCGTTGGCGGTGACTGC
The DNA here is from genome assembly GCA_937915965.1 of uncultured Myxococcales bacterium. Lineage (GTDB taxonomy): Bacteria > Myxococcota_A > UBA9042 > UBA9042 > UBA9042 > CALGHC01. The sequence goes on along the minus strand of CALGHC010000080.1, from coordinate 3,644 downwards.
AAGGCCGCGACCGCCGACGATTGCGAGGCCTCGGATGATTGCAAGCGAGACGGCCGCTGCAGCCTGTTGGGTGGCGGCTGCAAGGCCGCCAGCACCGCCGATTGCGCCGGCTCGAAAGGCTGCGCCGACGAGGGCCGCTGCAGCTTCGACGGCTTGACATGCGCCGTCCTGACCGACAGCGATTGCGCCAGGACCGCCGCCTGCAAAGACGACGGCCGCTGCCGGGCTGCCGACGGTGGCTGCGCGGCGCCGCTGTGGCTGGTGACGCTCCAGTCCAAGTTCGGCGCCCCCGCCGAAATCGAGGTCACCGCTTCGAGCGGCATGCCGAAGGCCAACACCGCGATGACGTTCGGTGTTCGCTTTGTCCAGTGGGACTCGATCGACCTCGACAAGCTCGGCAAGGCCGGCATGATCTGCCACGGCAAGGCCGGAGACTTCGAGATCCCGCTGGAACGCGACCCCGCCGGTCAGTCTGTGATCTGGCGCAGCCCGACCCTGGAGTTCGCCAACACCGATGCGCTCGAATGCCAGATCGCGTTCTCGGCCGCTACGGGCGGCATGGTGGCGGTGTTCTTCCTGGAAGTGCCGCTCGGCTAGCCGTGCCAGCTCCACCTTGTTGACCGTGCCGGCACCGCTCGGTCAGTCCTGTACTCTGTCGTCGACCGAGCGTCGCCGTTGACCCCGGGGTGGGCCAGCCCAGCACACCGAGCTGCCGACGCGGGTTTCTTCGCCCAAACCGGCCCATCAACCCAGCGCGGTAGCCCGTCAACCCAGCGCGGCAGCCCGTCAACCCAGTGCGCTAGCCCGCCGGCCCGGTGTGCTTGCGCTTGCCCTTGGGCTTGGCCTGGTCGGCCGCGACTGCATCCCCGAACGCGTCTCGGCACATGGCGACCAGGGCGTCCGCGTCGTCCATCGCGCTGTCGGGCACGGTCCAGTAGGGCATCGTCATCTCGCGACCGCGCATCTCAAATGTGAATCCGCTCGACCCCTCGCCTTTGAGACGCGCCGCTCGCTCGCCGTCGGCCCGCACGTAGAGGACGTCGGCGGCCAGGCAGCCAAACATCAGGCCTTCGCGGAAGAGGCCGTGGCCGCCGAACATCGGCCGAATGGCGACGCCGTCGAGGCCAGCGAGCAGATCAGCGATATGGGCGACCAAGGTGGGGCTGTTCTTCATCGATGGAAACGCCATTGTCGGCCTCCAGGGTGACGGTGTGCGGCGAGATCCGGCGACCGCCGCCGCTGTTCGACCGGGAACGTGCCGTCGTCCCGGGCCGTGACGTGACGCATGGTCATTCGCATCGTTCGGTTGGGGGCGTCTGGCCAGGAGTCGTTGCGTTCGGTGACCAGCAGGCCATGCCAGTCACAAGCGGCACAAGCGGCAAGGGCGACGCTGGACCCGAGAATGGCAGCGCTGGCGCGGATGAACATGGCGAGTCCCGAGAGGCTGCGGCGACAGCAGCAGCGGCGGCGACGGCGGCTGCGCGGCGCTCTCCCGTTGCCACAGCCGAGCCGTCCCGACACGGATGGTGCGGGCTTCCAGCCAAGCCGACAAGCCCCACGGAGATGCGACGGGCGCGGTTCCGGATTCCGGGTCTCAGGCGGCGAACGCCGCCACGCAGTGGGGAAGCGGCAAGAACCACGCTTCTTGCCGCTGGGGGTCGAGCCCCGACCCCCAAGAAAAGAGAGGCGAACGGCTGCCGATCACGGGCGCGGCTGCTGACCCGGAATCGTGAACCGCGCCCAGATGCGACGGCGCCCTCGACAACCCGACCGGGCCTATACGACCATCCTCGCGGCGCTCGCCCACCGCGAGCCCGCGACCAAGGCAGCACCCATGGGCTGGAATTCGATCCTCGGCATCGACCTGCGTGGCGCGGTCGACCAGCTCGGCGAACGCGTCAAGCGGGTCCTGGCCGCTGCCGGCGGCAGCGGCGCCCTCGAGGGCGCCTCCCTGCAGCTGAACCTCGACCCGGACGGCTGGTACGTGCGCTTGACGGTGCCCGCCGGGGCGCTCGACGACATCGACGAGCCATTCGCCATCGCCACCTTGCTGACCGTCGACGGCGGCGGCGCGATGAAAGCGACGGTCGAGTCGTACGGGGACAGCAGCGGCAACTTCCTCACCGGCGCCCGCGTCGACGCGGACGGCGCTGCCTTCTTCGTCCCCTGGAGCGCGGTCTCGTACCCGCGTGCGGGCGCGGTGACGCTTCGGGTGGCGGTGGCCGGAGACCGCCGCGGTCGGCCGACCCAGGTCGGCGTGATGACGGCAGCGCTCAACTTCCCACCGCCCACGCCCTTCAGGCGCGCGCGCATGTTGCGACCGGTCATCGGCCTGGCGATGCGGGTCATCGAAGCCGATGGACGCGTCGACAGCGCCGAAGTCCGCAAACTCAAGCAGGTCCTGATCGACGCGTTCGAGCTCACAGCCGCGGACCTGAGCGAGACCGGCAAGGTCGTCAAGGCCGAACCGTCGGCTTCACTCGCCGAGCAGGCATGGCACGTGCGCGCCCGTTTCCCCACGACCGACACGACCGACTTGCTGATCATGCTCACCGCGATCGCCGAGGTCGACGGCGCCGTGAACCCGCGCGAGGCGGCGGTGATCGAACAACTCTCGCGGTTGTGGCGGCCCAAGCGGACCACGTCGGGCGGGCCTCCGCGACCGAACGCGCAGCCGTCACCGAACGCGGCGCCGTCGCCGAGAGCCGGACCGTCAGCTAGCGCGCGGCCGTCACCTGGATCGCGGCCGTCACCAAAAGCGACGGTGCCGGCAGAAGCCCAGCGAGACGCGGATCTGGCGCTGCTCGGCCTGGGTAGCGCCGCGAGCTGGCCGGAGATCAAGCACGCGTACCGGGCGCGCATGAAGATCTACCACCCGGATCGCGTCACCAGCCTGCCCGCCGACGTCCAGAGAGCCGCACACGAGAAGTCGCTCGCCCTCAACGCGGCCTACGACCGCCTCGAGACCGGCAAGTCGCGCGCACCGGCCGATAGCCGCGCGGCTTCGTCGACTTCGGCGCCGACGGGTCGGCCACGACCGCGGCCGGAACCGAGTCCAGAGCCGAAGCCGAAATCAGCGCCGAAGCCCAAGCCAGAGCCGACACCAGCGACGAAACCAGCGACGAAACCAGCGACGAAACCAGCGACGAAACCAGCGACGAAACCAGCGACGAAGCCCACGCCAGCCCAGGTCTGCATGCGCTGCGACGGCCCGCTGGAGGTCCTCGACACGCCGCGCCGCAGCGCACCCGACGCGACCTTGGAGCGCTGTACGAGATGCCGCGCCGCCCACTGGATCCGCCGACCGTCAGGCCACGCCAGCACATCGACCCAACCTGCGGAACGGACCATCATCTGGGAAGTGGCTGCCGGCCAGACCGGCGTTCGGCGTGGCGACCGACCGTCGCTGCAGGGCACCGCCGGGGCGATGGCCGGCCGCGAGCAGGAGATTGAACAGACGCCGCTGGTGCTGGCGAGCCGACGCCAGCCCAAGGGTGGCGCCGAAGCGACGGTGGTCCTGACGCGGTCGGCGCGCGGCAGCTGGTTCGTCCTGTGGAACGGCCCGGCACCCAGCCCCCTCGTGGTCGATGGCTACGCATGTGATGGTGCAGCGCTGACCGGCCGCCATGTGCTACGGGTCGGCG
>CALGHC010000079.1 GCA_937915965.1 uncultured Myxococcales bacterium | reverse complement strand
CACCGGTCGCACCGGTCGCACCGGTCGCACCGGTTGCGCCCGTTGATCCGGCGGCGCCCGTTCATCCGGCGGCGCCCGTTGATCCGGCGGCGCCCGTTGACCCGGCGGCGCCCGTCGTTCCGGCGGCGCCCACGGCACCCGTAAGGCCAGGAGACGGCAAATGATCGCACAACGCCCGACGTGGTTGGCGCTCGGCCTCCCCCTCCCTCTCGTCCTCGCCCTCACCCTCGCCGTCTCGACGCAGGTCGGCGGTTGCTCCGCGGTCATGCAACACCTCAGCGAACACTCGCCTCTGGGCGCGTTGGCGGTCGGCGGCGTGCGAGCGGCCGGTCATCAGCTGCCCATCAGCGAGGAAGAGGAGCTGGCCTACGGTGGCGCCATCGCCGTCATGGTCGTGCAGAAATACGGCGGCGTCGTCGAGGACGAGGCCTTGCTGCGCTACGTCGCCCTGGTGGGCAACGCGGTGGCTTCGGTCTCCGATCGGCCCAAGCTCAGGTACCATTTCGCCGTGCTCGACAGTGATCAGGTCAACGCCTTGGCGGCGCCCGGCGGCTACATCTTCATCACGCGCGGCGCCCTGGCGCTGATGAAGAGCGAGGCCGAGCTCGCGGGGGTGCTGGCCCACGAGGTCGGCCACGTCACCGCAAAGCACGCGCTGAAGATCATCCAGAACCTCAAGTCGGCTCGGGCAGTGACCAACGCGGCAGCCAGCGCCTGGAAGGACGCCGCCGCCTTCTCGGCCGTGGTCGACGGCTTCATTGCTGATTTTTTGGAGAAGGGCCTGCCCAAGGACACCGAGTTTGAGGCCGACCTCATCGGCACGCGCCTGATCGCCCAGGTCGGCTACCACCCCCGGGGCTTGCGCGACTTCCTCAAGACGATGGCCGACGCGCACAAAGCGACGCCGCACTCGAAGTTCGCGGCGACCCACCCGGACACCGGCCGGCGGCTGAGTCTGATCGACGCTGAACTCAAGCAGCTTGGTGGACTCGATGGCCCACGCAACGCCGAGCGTTTCGTCGCGCAGACCCGGCCGGCGGCGAAGCCACCGACCGCAGCGGCGCCCGTGTCGGCGGAGCGCCGTCCGTAGGCGCGATGGGTCTTTGGCCTCGACTGGCCTCGACTGGCCTCGACTGGCCTCGACTGGCCTCGACTGGCCTGCGAATTCGCCCGCCAGTCCCCGGGCGACTTCGCTGTCCCGCCTACTGCTTCACTTCGCACTTGTCGCCGCTGTAGCCGTCTTGGCAGACGCACTTGCCAACGACATCGCAGACGCCACCGGGGGCGACCAGGTAGCCGACACCTGCGCCATTGGTCGGGTAGCCGCTCAGGCCCAGCACGCCGCGGCCCTCGGCGCCAATCGCGGCGATCTGGTCGCCGGCAGAGACCGAGAAACCGAACAAGTCGACGCTGCCGACCTGCGAGCCGAAAGCCTTGATCGTCGTCGCCTTGGCTTTGTTGAAGGTGCCATCGGCCATGCGATTGAACACCCACGCCTGGCCACGCGAACCGAACGACTCGGGCCTGCCGATCAGCAGCGTGTCACCGACCAGGTCCATGATCCTGCCGATCTGGCCCTTGCCGTAGACACTTGAGCCCGCGATCGTCGTGCGGTGTACCCAGCTGCCGGCCTCCAACGCGTAGAGGTAGATCGACGTGTCGAGCGCCTTGGTCGAGGCGTAGCTGGCGACGGCCATGGTCTTGTCGTCCATGGTGAGATTCCAGCCGAAGTAGCCGCCCGCCTTCTCACCGTCGGGCGCGTATAGCTGCTGACCGGTCAGCCAGACACCGGGTACCGCCTCCTTGAACATCGTCACAGAGCCCGAGTTGAACTTCGTGTCCGACTGGGCCGCGCTCTCGTCGTACTTGGAGCTGGCCGCAGCCCAGTTGGTCGTCATCGCGACGCTGAAGCCGCAGCCGTCGTACGCGCTCGGGTTCTTGCAGTTGAACGCCTTGACCTCCGTCCAGCCAGCAGGCTTGCGCTGGAAGATGAACGCCTTGCCAAAGCCCCACAGCTTGGAGTTGAAGTCCACCGCCTCGTCGCCCACGATCAGGAAGTCGCCGCTGAGCTCCATCTTGTCGCCAAACGAGGTGCCGCTGGCGTGAGGCGACAGGTTGATGCTCGAATTGAGCTTCGCCGTCTGCTTCCAGAAGCCAGCGTCGTCGCGCTCGTAGATGTAGACCGCGCCCTTGCGCTTGATCGTGGTGTCGTTGGGGACGCCGAAGGCGGCGACCTTGCCCGAGATGCGCACGACCGCGTCGGTGGGCTGCAGCTCGGCGGCTTGCTTCCAGGTGCCGTTGGTCTGGCGTTCGAAGATGTAGGCGACGCCCGGCTTGCCGTTGAGCTTCTGACCGCGCGCGCCGATCACCGCGTAGTCGCCGTCGATCGCCACCGACGAGCCGACGTGGCCGTTGAGCTGCGGAGTGCCCGCAGTGATGACGCCCACCGCGACCGGCGTCGTCCACGAGGCGGTCGAGCCGACCGGATCGCAGCCGCACGGCGCGCACATGCCGTCGGCCGTGAAGGTGCCCACCGGACACTCGCAGACGTTGTTCTTGCAGCTGCCCGCGCCACCGCCACAGGCTGCCCCCGTCGGCATCGGGTCGTGCGTGCAGTCGCCGGTGTCGACGTCACAGCCATCGGCGCTGCATGCCTCGCCGTCGTCGCAGTCCTTGACCTTGACCAGGCACACACCCGTGGCGGGATCGCAGAGGTTGGGCTTGCAGGCGTCACCGCTGTCGTCGCAGGTCAACGGCGGCGGCAGGGCACACACGCCGGATTCGCAGGCTCCGGGCTCGGTGCACTGGTCGCCGTCGTCGCAGACCTTGGCCTCCTGCGGTGCGCCGTCATGTTTGCAGCCATCCTTGGGATCGCAGCTGTCGACGGTGCAGCTGTTGGCGTCGTTGCAGTCGAGCGCGTCGGCAACACAGACGTCGGCCTTGTTGCCGCAGTCCGTGCCGTCCCAGCCCGGCTTGCAGCCGCACAGGCCGTCTCCATCGCAGCCGCGGCCGCCGGCGAGATGCCACGCCTGGCCCGCGGCCAATCCCGCCTTGGTCTTGGCGTTGGCCATGCCGGCATAGATGTCGAGGCCATCGAGGGCCATCATGCTGCCAAAGCCGTCGCTCGCCTGCGAGCCTGTCGGCCGCCATACGCGGGTCTGCTGCCACACCCCGCCGTTCAAGCGGAAGGCCGAGATGGCGCCCGCACCGAGCGCCGCCTCGGTATTCATCGTCGTGCCGACGATCAGCACCTCGGGCCGCAGCACCAGGTGCAAGACGGCGCCCGATGTGGTCGATGTGCTGTCGACGAGCTTGGCCCTCTCGATCCAGCTGGAACCCACGTGCTCGATCAACCGGATCGTCGGAACCAGCTCGCCTTCGACCTTTGCGTTCGCGTAGACCGCGATGAGGTCGCCCGAGGTGGCGAGGCGCGCGCCGAATCCGCCCGACGCGATCGGGTCGCTGGGGTAGATGGTGACGCTCTTGGTCCACTGGTTGCCCATTCGTTTGTAGGTCAGGATCGCGCCGTGGGTCACGCCCTTGTCCTTGTTGGTCGGGTCGGGGACCAGCAGCAGGTCGCCGGAGATGGCGAACATCTTCGGCGTAATCGGGATGATGCCGTCCGCGAGCCATGTCCCCAGCGACTCGCGGTACATGTAGACGCCGCTGCCCAGGCCCGCCGTGACGGCGGCCCACTTCTCCGACAGCGCGACGGCCTGACCAAAGGCGGGCAGGCCGGGGCCGCCCGGCTTCGGGTCAAACGAGCCCGCCGCCTTCCAGGTACCCCCCGCGTGTGCGTAGAACCAGGCCCGCCCGCCCTTCTGGCTCAAGCCGCTGAAGTTCGGTGCCGTGATGAGAGCCCAGTCGCCCACTACCGCCAGGGCGTGGCCGAACTGCATCCCGGGGGTCGCCTCGGCGGGCACCAACATGCCGGTCCCGAGGAGGCCATCAGGCGTGCGCTTGAAGCTGAAGACCGCGCCCGCCGAGCCAGCCTTGGGGGCGCCGACGAGCAGCTGACCGACGTCGGCTCCCATGGTGCTGCCAAAGAGCGCGCCGGCGCTGTCGCTCGGGCTGACGAACTTGGTCATGCTGATGACGTCCGCTGCGCTGGTCGCCGCTCCCTCCAGGCTGCATCCACAGTCAACGCAGGAGGCCTCGACCACGTACTGCGAGCCGTCGCATACGCAGCCACCGGTGACGCAGAAGCCCGCCTCCTGGCAGACGGTGCCGTCAGGCACGACGGCGTTGGCGCAGCCGGTCTTGACCGCGCAGGTGTCGGTCGTGCACGGGTTGTCGTCGTCGCAGTCGGTCTCGGTGGTCGTGCACTCGCCGACCTGCGGATCACACGCCTCGATCGTGCACGCGTTGCTGTCATCGGGGCATTCCACGATACCCGAGCCCGTGCATACACCGCTGGCGCACTTGGTCTCCTCGGTGCACGCGTTGGCGTCGTCGCAGACGTTGCCTTCCTCGGGGGCGCCATCGTGTTGACAGCCGAGCTTGGCGTCGCAGCTGTCGACGGTGCAGGTGTTGGCGTCGTCGCAGTTGAGGGCGTCGGCGATGCAGACGTCGATCTTGTCCGCGCAGGTCGCGCCGCCCCAGCCCGGCTTGCAGTCACACTCGCCGCCGTCGCAGTAATCACTCGCGCAGTCCGCCGTCACCTGGCACGCCAGGCCGAGCGCGCACGCGGCGTCGCAAGCCCCGCCACAGTCGACGTCCGTCTCGTCTCCGGACAGCTTGCCGTCGACGCAGGCGGTCACGGCGCAGCTGCCCTCGACATGGCACGCGCCGCTGCCGCAGTCGTCGTCGACCTCGCAGTCTTGGTCCACCGCGCAGCCGGCATCGCAGGCGCCACCGCAGTCGAGATCCGTCTCGTCGCCGTCCTTGGTCTCGTCGAAGCAGAGCGAGGCGACGCAGACCAGGGCCTCGGTCGCGCAGGCGCTGCTGTTGCAGTCGCCGTGTACCTTGCACAGCTTGCCTTCGAGGCACGGCGTCTTGCACGAACCGCCGCAGTCGAGGTCGGTCTCGTCCCCCGACAGCTTGCCGTCGTCACAAGTGCTGATGACACACACGCCGCTCGCGGCGCACACCCCGCTGACGCAGTCGCCGTCCGCGCCACAGCTCTTGCCGGTCGAGCACTTGGCGCTACAGGCGCCGCCACAGTCGGTGTCGCTCTCGCCGTCGGTCTTGACCTTGTCAAAGCAGCTGCCTGCCACGCAGACGGTGCCGTTGCAGACGTTCGAGCCGCAGTCGCCGGCCTGGCCGCAGCCCTGCTTGAGGCCGCACTTGGCGTCGCAGCCGCCGCCGCAGTCGATGTCGGTCTCGCCCACGGACTTGCGGCCGTCTTCGCACGCGGTGGCGACGCAGAGGTTCGCTACCGAGCACAGCCCGCTGGCGCAATCCTTGGCCTGCTTGCAGCTCTTCGCCGCCGGGCAGGGGGCGCATGCGCCGCCGCAGTCCAGGTCAGTCTCGTCGGCCGACTTGACGCCGTCCTCGCACGAGCTGGCGACGCACTTTCCGGCGAGCGAACACAGACCGCTCACGCAGTCCTTGGGTGCCTTGCACTTCTTGCCGAGCGCGCACTTGTCCGGGCAGCCGCCGGCGCAGTCCGCGTCGGACTCGCCGCCGTTCTTCTTGCCATCCTTGCACGCGTCGTAGCCGCACTTGCCGTTGGCGAAGCACTGGCCGCTGTAGCAGTCATCGTCGATCTTGCACTGGTAGCCGTTCATGCAGCCGATGTCGCACACCCCACCGCAGTCCTTGTCCGCCTCGCCGGCGTCGGCATAGCCGTTCTCGCACGGTGACGCAGCGCAGTAGCCGAAGCACGGCTCCTTCTTGCAGGCATCGAGCCCGTTGCAGTTGTCGGTGAGGCACTCGGAGTTCGCCTGGCAGGCCTTGCCCAGCGGGCAGAACGCCTGGCATGGGCCGCCGCAGTCGATCCAGGACTCTTTTTGGTTCTTCACCCCGTCGACGCAGGTCGGTACCTTGCAGCGCTGCTCGTAGCACTTCTTGTCCGCCGGCGCGTCGGGGTCGAAGGGACACGCCTTCTCGACCACGGCGCAGTACTCTGTGGCGCAGTCCGTGTGGAACTTGCACATCAGGTTCACGCCGCAGCCGACGCCGCACGCCTTGCCGCAGTCGACGTCGGCCTCGTAGCCGTCGTGTTTGCCGTTCTTGCAGGGGTCCTTGCAGAAGCCGATCTTCGTCATCCAGGGGATCTTGTTCTCGCAATACAGCCCCGACTGGCAGTCGCCTCCGCCGAAACACAGCTTGTCGAGAGGGCACGCCGGGCAGAACGTCCCGCCGCAGTCGATGTCGGATTCCTTGATGTTCTTGATGCCGTCGTCGCATTCGCCCTGCTCGATGCAGACGGAAGCCCCGAACTTGGGCTTGCGGCACTGCAGCTCGCTCTCGCAGTCTGACGTCAGCTTGCACTTCTTGCCGGCGGCGCAGCGGTTCGGTGACTCCGGCCCGCCGCAGTCCGAGGCCGTCTCGCCGTGCTTGGTGGACGTCAGGCCGTCGTTCTGCCAGTTCGCGCAGATCTTGCCCCCGCCGCAGGTGGTCTCGGGGTAGCCGGCGCAGTCCTTGTGCGCGATGCACTTCTGTCCGATCTCGCAACGCTTCTTGCAGTAGTCGCCGCCGCAGTCGACGTCGCCCTCGAAGCCGTTCTTCTCGCCGTCGAAGCAGTCGTTCGACATGCAGGTGCCGGCCTCGCACAGGCCGCTGGCGCAGTCGCCGGCCTCGCCGCAGTTCTTGCCCAGCCCGCACTTGTAGGCCTTCTTGCCGCACTTGCCCTTGAAGCAGAAGCTGTCGGGCAGCCCGCCCATGCGCGCGCAAGGCCCGCCGCAGTCGACATCGGTCTCCGCGCCGTCCTTGGCGCTGTTGCCGTCCATGCCGCCGCAGCCCTTGGCCGCACAGATCGGCTTG
>CALGHC010000078.1 GCA_937915965.1 uncultured Myxococcales bacterium | reverse complement strand
TGCTTGTCGCTGGCGATGTACCCGACGCGAGCAAGGTGTCCCGTCGCGTCGCTGTCCTTCCGGTGCGAAATCACCTCGTGCGGGTCGCGGACCTGTTTCGCTCGCCAAACTCCGACCATGACCCGGACCACCGCGCGGTCGAGGAGGCGTTGCTGCGCTCCCTGCGCGGTCGCGACTTCGTCCACACCCTGTCGTCGGCGGCCGTGGCCAGCCGTCTCGCCGAAGACCACGGAATTCGGGCCGCGACCACCATCGCCCACGAGCGCTACCGCTTGGGGTTGGAGTACTACCTGAACCTCGCCTCGCGCCGGGCGGTCGACAGCCTGCGCGCCGCCACCCGCGTATATAGCGAGTCCTTTCAGGATCTGGTCGATCCCCGGCCACAAGCGGACGCGTGGTTCATGCTCGGCATCAGCCAGGTCGACGCCGGCGACGCGATCGCGGGTCACGTGACCTTGATGGATGCGTTTGCGCTGCAGCCCGGCCGCCGCTTTCGGCCCAAGTTCTTTTCGCCGCAGATCGAGCAAGCCCTGACCGCGGCGCTCGCCGACGGCATCGCGCGCGGTGATTTCGGCAGGCCCTACGGCGACCATCGTCGCCTGCACGCGATCGCGCGCTGGCTTGGCGTCGATGGTCTTATCACCGCGGCGATCGTGCCCTCGCCGCGCGGCCCCGAGCTGCTGTTGGCAGCGTTTCGAACCGAGACGCGTGCAGTTGAGGCTGAGTTCCGCATTCCGCTCGATGCGCCGGCCGAGCGAATTGACGCCTTCGTCGCCCGCTGGCTCGCCTGCCTGCCGGTTCGCACCAGTCGGCCGGTCGCCGCGCGGCCGCGCCGCCCGCGCATGTGGCTCGACACATCCGGCGCCTATTCGCTCTACCTGCGTCAGCCAACTCGCCGCGATTTCCACAGCCTTGGATTCGGCGCCGGTCTGGTACGCGAAGCGGGTCCGGGCCTCGAGTGGTTCGGTCGGCTCAACATGTACACCAGCCTGTCGGACCCGTACCGCGACCTGCTGCACGCCTTCAACTCCGTGCGCGCGCTCGTCGGCGTCGGTTTCGCGATCCAGCGTTCGCCGCTGCGTTTCTTCGCGCGACCCGCGGTCGATCTACACGTCCTGGGTAGCTTCATCGCGACCACCGACCCCGACTGCAAGCTCTTCGGTGAGGCCCACCGGCTCTGCAATCAGTCGACGGTCTCCAATCTGGAGCAGGACGTGTTGTTGGGCCTCAATCTTGCCCTTGGCGCCCAAGTGGCGATTGGCCGCCAGTTCTTCGTCGTCCTGCAGGGCGCCACAAGCGCCTACTTCTTGCCCCTCAGCGGCACCGAGCGCTTGAACTTCCCGTTGTCGGCTGAGTTGGGCATCGGCTACCGCCTCTGAGCGCGCCCCTTGTCGTCGTGACCGCTCGAACGAAATCGGAGATCCCCAATGCCCGTCGCGCAACTTTCCCGCCTCGCAGGTCGCTCCTCGCTGCAAGGGCCACTCGTCATCGCAGTGATGGATGGCGTCGGCCTGGGCGTCGGAGATGCCGGGGATGCCGTCGCCAGCGCGAGAACGCCGCACCTTGACGCGCTCTGGGCCGAGTGGCCGACCCGCAGCCTCCGCGCCCACGGTCTCGCCGTTGGCCTTCCGGATGACGGCGACATGGGTAACAGCGAAGTCGGCCACAACGCCCTGGGAGCCGGCCGCGTCATTCGTCAGGGCGCCGCCCTGGTCAACCAGTCGATCGCCACCGGCGCGATCAGCGCGAGCGAGACCTGGCGTTGGCTGGTCGAGCCGCTGCGGGATGCCGGCACCCTCCACCTGTGCGGCCTCCTCTCGGACGGCAACGTGCACGCCCACATCGACCACGTGATCGCGCTCGTAGACGCAGCGGCGCACGACGGGGTCCTCCGTCTGCGGCTTCACGTGATCGCCGACGGTCGCGACGTGGAGGACCCGTCGTTTGAGATCTACCTCGCCCGCGTCGAGACCGCCCTTGAGCGTTATGGCCAGGCAGGCAGGGACTACCGCATCGCATCCGGCGGCGGCCGGATGTTCGTCACCATGGATCGCTACGACAGCGACTGGTCCATCGTCGCGCGCGGCTGGCAGGCCCACGTCCACGGCAACGCCGAGGCCTTCAGCAGCGCGAGCGCTGCGATGGTCGCGCTGCGGGCTCGGTCCGACGGCGTCTCTGACCAGCACCTGCCGCCCTTTGTCGTCGTCGACTCGGCGGGCCACCCCATCGGTTCGGTGGAGGATGGCGACAGCTTCGTCCTTTGGAACTTCCGCGGAGATCGCGCCATCCAGCTGTCGCGCGCCTTCGAAGAGGGCGACACCTTCAGCGCCTTCGATCGTGGCCGGCGGCCTGCTGTTCGTTACGCCGGCATGATGCAATACGACGGCGACCTCGGGATGCCGCGGCGATTCCTGGTCGCGCCGCCGGTGATTGAACGGACGATGGGCGAGTACACGGCGGCACTCGGTCTGCGCACGCTCGCTGTCAGCGAGACGCAGAAGTTTGGGCACGTCACCTACTTCTGGAATGGCAACCGCTCCGGTCGCCTCGATGACGCGCTTGAGACGTATGTCGAGGTGCCATCGAATAGACCTCCCTTCGAAGCCCACCCCGAGATGAAGGCCCGCGAGATCACCGACGTGGTCCTCGCCGCGCTCGAGGCGGCACCACGACCCGACGTCGTCCGCCTGAACTACGCCAACGGTGACATGGTCGGTCACACCGGCGACCTAGCCGCGACCATCCGCGCCGTCGAGGCGGTCGACACCGAGATAGGCCGGCTCTTG
>CALGHC010000077.1 GCA_937915965.1 uncultured Myxococcales bacterium | reverse complement strand
AGCCGCAGCCGCGACGCGCCGCGGCGCGCGGTCACGGCACTGCGCGACCTGCGCGAAGCCGCCGAGCGGCGAGGTGGGCGCGACGCGTTCGACGCCAAGCTCGCGGCCTTCGTCGCGCCGCTCACTCCGACCCGGGTCCTGTACCGGCACCTCGCCGAAGCGGGGCTGATACCAGGCAGGTCCTGAGCGCGCCGACGTGGGCTCAGTGACCCCGGGACACACAACAAAAAAAACGGGCTAGCCTGATATTTTACTACCTCTTGCCGATTCTGCCTCGGGCGGTCCGCAGTTGGCTGCAGGCCCTGCCGGAGTGAGGTTGGCGCTGGTGCGTGATGCGGCAGACCGAAGGACTGCTGGGCTCGCTTATCAAGCTGGACTTCGTCGGGGCGCTGCTCAAGCTGATGGGCCTTGAACTGGCCGCGCCAGACCACACCACGCTGTCGGGGAGGGGAAGCAAGCTCGGCGAAGTCGGCAGCGATCGGTCGATGAGACCGAGGCCGGGATGGGGGAGGTGCGCCGTATTGGCCATTCGTGCGACAGCGCCGCGCCGCGTTGCCAACGGGCCGAAAGCCGGTGTAGGAGGACCGAAACGCGGCGGGAAGAACGCCCGCGTCCGCGACAAAGGAGGTGTCCGATGGCCAAGACCGGCCGCAACGAGCCCTGCCCCTGCGGCAGCGGACGCAAGTACAAGAAGTGTTGCCTCCAGCGGGACGAGTCGGCCGCTCCGCGCGCCGCTTCGACGGAGAAGTCCGACAACGGGAGGGAAGACGCGACGCCGCGCCCCCCTGCGACCCACGCAGAAGCCGGCCAGATCGGCCCATACACCGACTCCGAGCCGGCTGACTGGCCGCTCACCCCCTACGCCGCGGCACGGACCTTCGAACGGTCCGAGGAATTCGCGACGATGAAGCGCCGCCAGCCGCGCAAGGCGGCGCAGTTCTGGACGCTCGGCCGCATCGCCGAAGAGCCCACCGAAGCCATCCTGTCGCGGCTGCGCACGCTGGGCGTCGACACCTCCCGCGAGGTGTTCCTGGCGCTCGCGTCGGCGCGGACCTCCGCCTGGGGCATCGGCGCCATCTGGAAGCAGGCGCCGCGCGACACGAGGCGCAATTTGTCTCGGCACGACGAGGACTTCCTGGGCATGGCGGCCTGCGAGCTGTGGAAGCGCTGGTCACCGGAGCGCCCGTCGGTGGAGATGCTCGACGACTGGATGCAGGCCGGCTACGCGCACTCGATGGCGAACGGGGCGGAGCAAGCCTGCGAGACCTGGCTGCGGGTCTGGCAGGTGATCGACGCGCGCTTGCAGCCCGAGATGCGTTGCACCGACGACGCGCTCAGCGTCTTCGACGGCGTGCAGTGCATCTTCAACTGGGTCCAGGACTTCATCATGGAGCTGCACAACGCCGCGGTCCGCCAGCCGCGCTGGGCGCCTGTCGGCGTAGACCTGTGCCGCAGACTGCTTGCCGCGTTTCCAGACGAATCGAAGGGCTTCTTGGGCTGCGTCCAGCAAGACCTCGGGAACCTGCTGGCGCTGGACGGTCGCATCGCGGAAGCGGAGGAGGTGCTGCGCACCCTCATCGAGGAGGATCCTGCCGACGCCCGAGGCTATGCGATGCTCTCCGACCTGTGGGGCGTAGGCATCCGCCCCGGCTTGGCGCCGCTCGCCCTGGACAAGGCCGTCGCCTTGCTGAGAGACGCGCTGGCACGGCCGGTCCGCAACCCGGATGAATACGATCTCGAGCTGCGCCTCGAGGCGCTGTTGGCAGCGCAACGCCCTGCAGCGGCCGCCGCGGGTGTGGCCAAGGCCGCGAAGTCATCGGAGCGCGGTGGTCGCCGGGGTGAAGGTTGAGCGTGCGACTGGAGCCCGACAGTGCGCTTGCGCCAACGGGCCAGCACCGGGCCAGGGCGGGGGCGGAGCACCCTCGATACGCCAGGAGACAGGCCGACGCTGAGGATTGATCGCATCCCGTCAGGTGCCGAATCTCGGCGAACTCCGATCGGCACACAGCTCATGCCGCCACTGAGCCGCGCGGCCGCCCCCCCTTGCCCAACGCGCGCCTTGGTGGCATCACGCTTCATGCCGCCCGCCTTGACGCGGCGGAGGTTGCCATGATCGACCTGCAGACGACCGCAGACGCAGCCGCCTTCGACGTACTCCTGACGACCGACGGCGAGGACCCGCTGCCCTGCTTCGCGCGGCTGCTGGTCTGCTCCACTCCGCTGTGCACTTGCACTGCTGCCATGTTCCTGGTTCGCCGTGGGACTGTGGAGGGCGGCCGCGAACCCACCGGCGACGACGACATGGAGGTCTGGCCCGTGCAGGTGACGTTCGACATCGCCACCGAACAGATCGACCTGCAGAACACCGACGCGTTCGAAGATCCCGACCTCGCCGCGCGCTGGCGACAGGCTGCCTCAGGCGGTCTCGATGATCGCGGTCAGGCCATCTTGCGCGCTGCCTTCGCGGCCGAGAGGCAGCGACTCGTCGCCGCTGCCCCCGCCTGGGTCACCGACCCACGGGCACAGCGCATCCGGCGCCTGCTCGCCGAAGCGGGCGAACGACTCAGTCGCGCGCACCGCCAGGAGATCGTCGCCGCCGACGATATCGTCGTCGACGTGCTCATGAACGTGCTCGAGGACGAGCCCCCCGAGTCCCTCGATGACTATTCGCGGGAGCACGCAGCCTGGCTGCTCGGCCAGCTCAAGGCGGTCCGCGCCGTTCCGGTCCTGATCGACACGCTGTACCTCACAGAGCCAGGCGACGTGCTGTACGACAACGCCCTGTTCGCGACCGCGGCCATGGGCGCCGCCGCGCTCGAGCCGGTGCTGGAAGCGTGCCGTGAAGCCGAGCCGGGCAGCAGTTTTCAGTCGGCGACCATCGAGGTCCTCGGCCGTCTAGGTGTCCAGGATACCCGGGTAGTCGAGCTGCTCATGACCCTGATCGCCGATGACTTTGATATCGCCGTGTCGGCGCTCGCGCGCTACGGCGAAGCGGAGAGCCGCGCCGCGTTGGCCGGCGCCATCGACGCCTTCGAGCCGGGGGAGTCGCCGCAGGAAGACGAAGAGCGCCTCGACCTGCTGGTAGACGCGCTCAACGCTCTCGGTGGCCGGCTCACTGAAGCCCAACGCGATCGGCTCACACCGATGCTGCCCGACGGCACCCCGGTCCTGCGCGAGGCGCCGCCCTGGTCGGGGAGAGGCGCGGGCGCCGCGGCCCAGGGCGGCGTCTGGGGAGAGCCATACGTGAAGCCTGTGCGCCCGGGGCGGAATGAGCCCTGCTGGTGCGGGAGCGGGCGCAAATACAAGAAGTGTTGCCTCGCGCAGGACGCCGTTCGCTAACGGCATTGGCCACCAACACAGCAAGCCGACACGCTCCCCCAACGAACCGACGATGAACCGGCGACGAACCGGCGATGAACCCGTTCATCTCGTCGTTGAAGCGACCGATCTGCGGATCTCCGGTCAGGGAGAATGGGCGGCATGGAAGCACGGCGCGCGCAAGGCTGGTCCCCGTCGGGTGCCAAAACTCCGCCTACCCGGTTCAGCAGGCCGATCAGGTCTGCGTCAGATTTCCATATCTTGCTCCACGCCTTCGTCCTCCGCCAGCCTCAGCGCTACCACGGCCACCCCTGCCAGCCAGTCGGCGCCACCTGGCTCAGGCACGTCCTCGGCACCTCCGAGCCATACTTGGAGCAGGATGGCTTCGGCCAGCCGCAGGGTCTCTCGGTCGGTGATGGCGTAGTCGGGCAAGTTGGAGTTACTCGCTTCGGGTTGTCGGTCGCAGGGCATGGGTCACCTCCAGGTTGGTTGTCTGCAGGGGTGATCGTTGCGGCGGGCAAAACCGTGCGGGGATATTTGCGGGGCCCGATGTAGGTCAAGGCGGGATTTGGGTTGGCCGCCGGTTCCTCGCGCGGCATTTGCTCTTGTACTTGGGGGTGACTTTGCTCTTGGTGCGTGCTGCCATGGGTGCCTGCTCCTCGAGGTCGAACCTCGCGGGGCACCCTCCGTTGGCCCGAGGAGGCCATCAACTGTCGCCATGCACCAAAGCCGCGCTGCGGGCGAGCAGGTCACGACCTACGAGGTCAAATAGGCGTCGTGCGCTTTGGTGCGCGCCAGCCTCAGGGATCCTGCAGCGGCGCCCGCTTCCGCCTGACTGGCACCCTGAGGAGAAGAAGATGCCAAAGCCCCTCAGAACCCTCGCCAAGCTGCCACGCTCGGCCCAGGAGTGGGAGCTCGCCGTCATCCCGGCGCCCGGCAACCACGACGACCCCAACGGCGCCAGCGTCGCGTTGGTGTGCACGCAGGACGGCACGGTTCGTGGGTACGCCATGACCGACGCGGCGCCGCGCCGCCAGGAGCTGATCGCCGTAGTGCGGCGGGCCATGACCCATCCGGCGGCGGAGCTCTTCGCGGCGCGGCCGTCGCGACTGCTCGTCACCGATACGGCGCTGGTCGGCCTGCTGACCGGTCCATTGGCCGAGTGTGGCGTCGCGGTCAAGCTCGTCTCGACGTTGGTAGGGTTGCAGAAGGCCATTGGGGGCATGCTCGCGTTGCTCCAAGACAGCAGCGGCGACGTGACCAGTGTGACCGGCGCACTGAGGGCCCTCGAGATGCCACTCTGCGCCGCGGCTTCCCAGCTCGCTCAACATCGCC
>CALGHC010000076.1 GCA_937915965.1 uncultured Myxococcales bacterium | reverse complement strand
GGGTTGCGGTGCAGCACGCGCCCTCCTGGCAGCGGCTGCGCCGGCCACGACGCAAACGCCTGCGCGGCGCGCCTGTCTCCGGCATCACGGAGCAGGTGCGACGCCGCCATGCGGTCGAGCCATGGCGACGGGCGTCGCACCTGGAAGTTGACCGCGTAGCCATCGGACCGACGCCCGGCGAGATGGTTGCCGTAGCGGTTGGTCCACGCTGGAACTGCCGGCTCGTACCCACCCGCGACCCGGACTCCGTGGCTCCCTCCCCAGTTTGCGTGGCGCAGCGCAGCAGCGGTCACCAGCCGGTGGCCGGGTCCGATGGCGTCGGCGATCGACTTCGCTTCGGCGACCGACCAGTCCGTGCGCGATGTCGGAACGTGCGTCTCCGCTCCACAATGGTCGCCAGCGAACGCAAGGCCCTGGCCGGCGACGGCGATCAACAGGCCGACTCCAAGCCAACTGCGAAGCCCGGGCAGCCTCGCGGCGACGGCGACCAACGCGACGGCTGCGGCGGCGAAGCGCAGACCGAGGCGGGCGTGGGTAACGGCGGCTTCGATTTGCGCCGCTGTAGGATGGCGCCGTGGGTCGAGCAGCGCGTGCCACCAACCGCTCTGGGCCCGACAGCTGCCGGCGAGAACAAGGCAGGCCAGGGCGACGAAGCCCAGTCCGGCGACCGCCGCCCACGGCAGAGGCTGCGGCTGACGTGCCGATCTCGGTCTGAACAACCCCGGCCGAAGCCAGCCGTCGAGTGCCTGTGCGGCCAGAATCGCGACCAGCACGGTAGCAGCCGCGAGCCAACGGCTTGGCACCCGGAACGCTCCGATACCGGGCACCACGCCCAGCAGCCTCTCCAGCAAGAATCCCTCGCTGCCCGGTGCCAGCGCCATGAAGCCGACCCCGCCGACCACGATGATCCAGACGCGGGCGCGTGCCACGACCGACCCAGCGAGGGCCAGCGCCAGGCCGGCAGCACCGACGTAGGCGACGGTCTCGTGATAGGAGAACGCGGTCATGCGCGCTGTTGTGCCGCCGTGCAGGGCGGGTGCCACAGCGCTAAGAAACGCCCAGGGCGACGCGGAAAACGCCAACGCGATCTCCTCGACGGTCGCAAGCGATCGATTCAGGTCCGGTCTCAGCGCCCAGCTTGGCGCAAGCTGGATGGCTGCGAGCGCCGCGGCGCCGACCGCCACGACAACCGACGGCACGATCAGCGACGCGAGATTTGACGACACCCTCGCGTACCCGCGCCCCGTCGGCCGCCTGTCGGTCGCTCCGTCGGCGGCGGTCACCTCCGGTGCCGAGGCTGGGGACTCTGCGAACGATTCGAACAGCCGGGCCACGCCCAGCACCATCACGACGGCAGCGGTCATCATCGTGATCTGCGGATGGCCCGAGAGGAGCTGCATCGCCAGGGCGGCCATGGCCCACAGCATCGGCACCGCCGCCGGTCGTCGCCAGGCGGCCGCGAAGGTAGCCACCACCCACGGAGTCCAAGCCCAAGCCTGGATGAAGCTGACGTGGCCCGCGTACACGTGGCCCCAGGTCGCTCCGGAGAAGCCCAGGATGAGGGCCGCCGCCGCACCGCCCCACGAAAGTGTCAGCATGCGCCCGCGTCCGGCCAGCCCATTGGCGAGAGCGAGACCTCCAAGGCTCAGCCAGATCAAGTGGGCGATCAGGAGCACGAGCTGGCCAGCGGCCACCGGCAATAGCGCGCCAAGTAGATTCGGCGGATAGGCGACTCCGAGCTGCCAGCCGCCCAGCAGCGGGACCCCCCCCAGGATCCCGTCATTCCACAGCGGCCATTGGCCTGTGCCGATCAGTTGCTGGACCAGCCGGCGCATCGGCAGCTGGTACGAGAACCAGTCCGTGCCATTGCCCACATAGGTGTCGCCCGAAAACAAGACGCCGATCAAGGGAAGACAAGGCAGCGTCGCGAGCGCCGCGATGGCCAGCCGGCGGACGTGCCGTTCGCGCGAGGTGATCACGCGTGTCTCCCCTTGCCTGGGCCAGCACCGGCTGGTGCCGCCGTCGCGGCCGCCCTGGTGTCGCCTTCGCTTGTGATTTCGCCGTTGATGTCGCCGTTGATGTCGCCGTTGATGCCGTCGCCCGCAGGGACCAGTTCATCCGCCAACCGCGCGAGCTCGCAGAGCGAGGTCGGCTCTCTCACTCGGGCAGCCACGGTGTGGACCGGAATCGCACCATGCAATCGGGCGATCAACGCCTCGACCATGTCCTGGTCACGAGCCGCGCGGCCCGCGAGCGCGCGCGCTGCGGCGACGATACCGTCGGTGAACTCACTGGCGGCAGTTCCGGCGAGCGCCGCTTGAACGCGCGCCTTCAGCGACGCTGCGTCCACCTCGGCGGGAGCCGTCGCCACGGGCGAGACGCGGTTGATCAGCCAGCCGGCGACCTCCATCTCTTCCGCAAGCAGGCGCTCGCGCAGATAGAATCCCTCGTCGGTCGTAGTCGCGTCACACGCCGATACAATCAGGAAGGCCGTCTCTTCGCTTCGCAGCAGCGTGCGGACGTCGCGGGCTCGGCCGACGAAGCCCTCAAAGGTCTCGCTGAGAGAGCCGAAGAAGCTCAGCAGCTGGCTGAACATCTCGGTCCCGGTGAAACGACCCAACCCGCGTACAACCACGGAGCCCGGCCGCAGCAGGCCCCGAGCGCCGCCAGCTCCTCGCCCCGTTGAGGCAAGCAGCAGGCGGAAAGCCGACGAATCCAGGAGGTCAACGAGCCGGTCGGGCGCTTCGATGAAATCCAACGCGTGTCGTGATGGGGGGGTATCGAGGACCACGAGGTCGTAGTCCTGCTCGGTGACGCACTCGTACAGGCGCACCATGGCCATGTATTCCTGCGTTCCCGCCAGCGTCGTCGACGCTTGTTTGTAGAACGGGTGAGCCAGGATTCGCTCGCGGCTTTCGTCGGACTGCGCGAAGCGCGTGACGAGCCGGTCGAAGGTCTGCTTGACGTTGAGCATGGCGACGTCGAGCGGCACCGCAACGTCAACTCCTTGTTCAGCGAAATGGCTGACGGGGATTCGCTGGACCTGTTCGTCAAAGGTCTCGATGCCCAGCGCGTTGGCGAGGCGCCGCGCCGGGTCGACCGTCAGCACCAGGGTCCTGCGCCCCTGCCGAGCCGCAGCCACGCCCAAGACCGCCGACAGGGTTGTCTTGCCGACACCACCAGCGCCCACGCAGGCGATGACTCGCCTGTGCATCAACAACTCGCTGAGATCCACAGCGGCCATGCGTCGGCTCTCTCTTCCGGCCCCCTGGGGGGCACTACAGGCCCGCATCGGCGACCGACTGGCGGCTAGTCGAACGTCCAGGCGACGCCGGAGATCACCGCCAGCCCATAGTTGTTGAAATTGTGCAGGACCCGCGCGCCCACATGAACCAGGACGTGGGGGCGCTCATAGGATCGGATCTGGTAGCGAATCCCAGATTCCACATGGAAAGCGAGCATTTGCCCCAATCCTGTCGACGCGTACATCAAGCCAACGCCGCCTTCGGCGTAGGCCCGGAACGCCGCCCAGCTATCCGTTGCGGTCTCGGCACCGATCGCGCCTGCGAGCATCAGCCAGGGACGGACGTCGGAGAGAAAGCCGACCTCCAATGAAAGACCTCGGTAGAACCAGTCGTTGTGGCGACGCGCGCTGCCGCGCACGACCAGGCCGACTGGATGATTCGCGAACGCTCCGACGACCCCGAGTACTGCGAGATCGCGGGCCATCACGTCGTTTCGGTCGAAGTCCAGGGCGCTGGCGGGCCGAGCTTGGGCGACCGCGGCCACAGCGGCGATGGCGACCAGAAGGGCCCGCAGTCGCCGTGTCGCTCGTGCCTTGGCTGGTGCAGTGGCCGGCATGATCGCTCCTGGCGCGCGCTGGCGGCGCCCCCGGGGTTGGTAGGCGATCCAGCGCTGGAGCGCAAGGCGTCGGTGCGCGGCATGTGTTCGCCTCCATATGACCCGTCACCGGCTCGGGAGGGGATCGAACCGGTAACGGGTCATTGCGGGCCTGCGAAACGCAGAACTGCCTGGCAGGTCGTCCCCGACCGCGGCCGGGGGGACCGGGGGAAGGGGAGCCGTCGTGGCCGGGGGACGACCGCCTGGGCCATGTCGGCCGCGTTCCCTGCGCCAGTCACGGGGCGCTGCGACCGACATCCACACAACGTCGGCGCGATCCCGGCTATTCCCATCGACGCCATCTGTGCTGTTCACATCGGTGCGCTCGTCGACGCCCGTCGCCGAGCGGTCTATGCTGGCCATTGCCGCCTGCGCCTCGTGGCCATGCCCCGCCGGTCGCCCTCGAGCTGGACTATGTGATGCTTGTCAGACGATCGTGTGCGCTGACCAGAGCCCAACGTGATCCCCCGGCGCGCACGCCCTGGCCCATGTTGGCGCTCTGCGCGCTCGCCGCCGTCGCGGCGGGGTTGGCTCCTGGCTGTACGGATCAGGTGACCCTGGACGCCGATTCGGTCGGTGGCGATACGGTCTCGAATCCCGACACGCCAGGCGGCGACAGCGACTCCGGCGGCCCACTTCAGGTCATCGAACTGGGCGCCCTTGCGACGGACGCGCAGGGGATTTCGGCTGAGGTCGCGTTCGAGATCGATTCGGCGGCGTCCGCCTTCGTGATCGAACTCAACGCGGACGAGGGGGTGGCCCTGACGATCGCCTCGCTACGGGCACCCGACGGATTGACTGTTGTGCCACCGGCCTGGATCGGGCTGAGCGGCTCACCCTGGCTTTGCGAGACGCCTTGCGCCAACCGGATCGCCGCGCGGCCCGGTCAGGCCGCGTTCCTCTTTCCCAACACGCCGCTGATGACGGTACGGCCCGGCACTTGGACGATGCGTGCCTACGCGTTCTCGGCGACCGGCGCGGATCCCGCTCCAGTGGCGGCCCCCCTGTCGGCTCGCGTCGTCGTTGTCCGTACGCCACAGGGCCGCACGCCAGGCAACGCCCTGCCGTTCAATCTCTGCCTGACCGGAGCGATGGGGATCAATGCGGAGATCGCACAAGCACACCCTCGAGTGCAGGCCGCCCTTGGCGAGGTCACCGCCACCTTCGCCCAAGCCGGGCTCGTGCTCGCGCCGCTGCGCTACCTCGATGTCGTCGATGCGCCACAGGTCGTTGCCTCCATCCAGGGCGACGGCAACGACCTGCATCAGTTGTTTTCCGCCAGCGAGGGTCTGCCCCTGGGCGTGAACGTCTTCCTCGTTGAACGCTTCGACGTGGCCGGCGCCGAGGGGCACGGTGCAGGTCCAGTCCTGGGCATCGCCGGCGGAATCCCCGGGCCCGTCCTGCAGACCGGCGGCCCTCGTACTGGCGTCGCCGTGGCGCTCGCCCTCGAGTTGGGCCAGCCGGATCGACTCGGTCGCGTCATGGCCCACGAGGTCGCCCACTATTTGGGTCTATTCCACAGCAGCGAGGCGGCGGCGGTCGACGGCTCTTCCCATCACGACAACCTGCCGGACACCAGTGACGATGACCCAGACAACCTGATGTACTGGAAGGTCGGCAGCGGCGCGGGCCAAATCAGCGCCGACCAGGCCGCGGTTCTCGCCCACAACCCCTGGCTGCTCGCCGACCAGATGGAGATGGAGAAGCTGAGCGCCGACCCGATCGAAGCCGACTCGGGGCCCTAGCTCAGAAGCGCAGCCCGACCACCAGGCCTGCGCCATCGGCGCTGAGCTGCGGTGCGATCTGCAGGGCGTCACTGGGGCGCATCAGCGCCCGCGTCGGGTCCTTGACCGGCGCTGCGAAGAACAGCGCCACGGTCGCCAGAGCAAGACCGCTGGCCGTCAGGCCGGCGATCAGCGTCCAGTTCTGCCTGTCGATAAACTCCTGACGATACTCGCTGCCCTCGGCGATCGCCTCCGGGCACGGCTCGCCCACCTGGCAGCCGTAGGAGTCGAGCGTCGCCTTGACGGGATGGCCCTGCTCGTCGAAATGCTTGAGATAGGTCGACTTCGACGAAGAGGTCATCACACCGAGCACGCCGGTCGCCATCAGGGCCGCTGCCGTGGCGCCGCCCGCCACCCAGGTCCAGGTGTGGTCGCGCGGCAGCCGGCTCTCGTCAATTGGGGCGACCAGCACTACCTCGAGCGTCTTCGACTCGCCCGGGCCCAGGCGGATTCCCTTGCGTTCGTAGGGGATCCGTTTGTCCATTGTCACGAGAACGTCATACGAGCCTGGTGGCAGGAAGAGCTTGTTCTCGTGATTCGGTTCGCGCTTCTCGCCGTTGATCTCGACGCGCGTCTGCGATGGCAGGTTGTTGAGCTTGAGCGTACCCGGGCGCGAAGCGAGCAATCGCTCGAGCTCGCCGATACGCTTGACCGCGAACGGCCGCTCGACCTCGTCAGGTGGCGCCGTCTTCAGGAAGAGTTTGAAATAGTTCAGCGCCTTTTCCAGGTTGCCGGCCTGGTCGTGGGTCTTGGCTAGAGCCAGGATGATCAGCGGTTCGTGCTCGAAGATCGCCTGCGCCTTCGAGAAAAACTGCAGCGCAGCGTCGTAGTCGTTGGCTTTCAGCGCTGTCTTTCCCTGGGTGAAGACCTCGATCGCGCGCTTCCGCGCGGCCCCATCATCCTCGGATGGTGGCGTCTCCTCCTGCGCCAGGACGGTCGCCGTGGGCGACCAGACGAGCAGAACGATCAAGAGAGAGGCCAAAGCCGGGTGCAGTCGACACATTCTCGCCCTCGTCATTGCGGTGGGCCGACTCCAACGTTGGGTACGGCCCGTCGCTCGGGTGTCGCCTACAATGGCGTACGCGTCAACTTTCACGCAGATGCCGGGGTCGTAGCCGCCGCCTCCTTGGGTCGCCGGGGCCGGGTGGCGGGGCGTCCCTTGCGGCGTGGTTCGCGAGCACCACAAGGCCCGTCTACGGGATCCGGAAGTCGTCGGGGTCGGGCTTTGGCTTGGGCCTTGTGGTCGGCGGTCGCGCTTCGGGGCGCTTGATGGCGCCGGCATCCTCCGGCGTTGCGCCGGCGTCTGGGCTGGAAGCCGTGGTCGCTGGGACACCGTGCCGCTCGGGTCGGGCGGTCGGCGAAGGTCTCGCGGCCGCGCCGGCTCGCGGCTCGGCCTCCGCCGCTTTGGGGGCGACCTGCGGGACATCGGTCTCCGTAGCCTCGCCGAGGTCGCGCGTCTCGGCCCCGTCGACCGATGTCTTTGCTGGTGCGACGTCGCCCTCGGCCGCCGCTTTGGCTGCGTCGTCGGTCGGACCCGCATCGACTACCGCCCGCATCTCCGCCGGTTGGTCCCCGGATCCGGCCGTTCCAGCGGCAGGGTCAGTGGAGCCAGCGGTCCCCGGATCGGCGCCGGCCGCAACTCCCGGCGCGCTGCCGGCGGTCCGCACCGCTGCTGGCCTGGCCGGGTCGTCGTGTGCGGCGTCGGCCATCGCCACCACCACCGCGATGAGTCCGATTAGCGCGAACGCACCCAAGCCGATCCACACGGGTGCTTGGCTCGAGCGGGGCGGCGTTGCGGCCATCGCGGGCGCTGGAGCCGGGCGAGCGCCTCGCGCCTGGGCGCCCTCCTGGGCCGGGGCGGCGTCGACGATCTGGGTCGCGACGTCCGCGTCGTCGAGGCCGAGCAGGGCGCCGCCCATCGCCATGGTCGCCAGCTTCTCGGCCTCGTCCTGCGCGATCCCGGCGAGCGTCCCGGTGGTCTCCATCGCACGGCGCAACGCGGTGGCGAGGTCGCTCGCCGACTGGAAGCGGTCGTCCGGTGCCTTTTCCAGGCACTTGAGCACGGCTACCTCGATGCTGCGCGGGATCTCGAGGTCAGGTCGTACCCCGGTCGGCGGCTTCGGAGGGTCCTTGATGTGCTTGATCAGCACGGTCATTGGCGAGTCACCCACGAACGGGGGTTCACCAACCAGCGCCTCGTACATCATCACGCCCAGCGCGTAGATGTCGCTGCGGGTATCAAGGACCTCGCCACGCGCCTGCTCGGGCGACATGTACGTCGGCGTCCCCATGATCATGCCGGCTTCGGTCAGTTTGGTCTGCTTGTCGGGGTGGGTGTCTTCGAGCTTGGCGATGCCGAAGTCGAGCACTTTCACGAAGTTGGGGTCGCCGGCCACCGGCAGCAGGACGATGTTCTCGGGCTTTAGGTCGCGGTGGATCAGCTTGGCGCCATGCGCTTCGGTGAGCGAGTGGCAGATCTGCACCATGATGTGGACGAGCACCGGCGCTGGGAGGGTCAGCGCCTGCTCGAGACGAGCCGCGAGAGTCTCGCCCTCCAGGTACTCCATCGCCAGATACAGATCACGATCTTCGTGCTTGCCGAAATCGAATATGCGAATTGTATTCGGGTGCTTGAGCATCGAGGCGGCGCGGGCCTCGCGGGTGAAGCGCTTGACGTGCTCCAGGCTCTTGAGGTGCTCGCTCTTGAGAACTTTGACCGCGACGGTCTGGTCCATGTTGAGCTGGTTGCAGCGGTAGACGGCTCCAAAACCGCCAATGCCGATCACCTCATCAACTCGATATCTGCCCGCGATCAGGGTGCCTGCGGGAAAGGTCGGCGCCTCGACGGCAACAGATATCGTCTCGGCCCCGTCGTCCGGGCACAACTCCGCCTCGGTCTCAAGCGAGCAGCGGGGACAGACGCGCTTCATCAGATCTTCCACCCAGCCGGGAGACGCCCGGTGCGGTCGAGTCGAACCGGCATGGCCAGCGGCACCTCCTGGCGGGTACGGTTCGCTGGACCGCGACGGCACACCGACGCAGCAGGAAAGTGCCCCGAATCTGTGGTCTGCGCAAGTTCAGTCACGGTTGCCCCCAAGTTCAGCAACGGTTCCCCGAAGTGATGTGACGCGTGGGGCGGGGCGACGATCTAGCCTGCCCTCCACCAGCCGACCTCCTGGTCGATGTTGCTGGCCGCGTTCGCGTGGTGAAAGGCGGCGGGGCGTTGACATGGCGCCGGGGTGACCTACCGTAATCTCGCTCACGTTCGCTTCGCTCCGTCCTCGCGGCGGCGGCGGCTGGGGCGCCGCAGCGGGGCACGCTGTACCGGCACGCTGTACCGAGGGGGGGATGGATGCCGACCTACGTCTATCAGTGTCCACAGTGCGAGAACCGCTTTGAGCGCTTTCAGCGCATCACCGATGACCCGGCTGCGATCTGCGATGTGTGCGGCAACGCCGCATGCGGCCGGGTGATCACGGGCGGTACGTTCCATCTCAAGGGAGGCGGCTGGCATCAGTCGGACTACGCGCCGGTCGCTTCGCCCGCGAAGCCGGAACCCGCCCCGCCGACGCCTCCGTGCGGTGGCGACGTGGCCACGTGTGGCTCGTGCGAAGCCCTCGATGCCAACTGAGGGCGTCCGATCAAGCCCGCCTGGCGTCGCGCTCAGCCCCCCTGGCGTGAGCGCAACTCGGTCATGGAAACCTGTCCTCGCGGCACCGAGACCTGGACCTTGTCCAGGTCGTCGAGTGACATGTCCCATTCCGTCAGGGCGGCCTGAACCGTGAGGAGCTTCTCGCGGCGGGTTCGCGGCGTCGCCGCGACCGCCTGATCGACGCGCGCCTGGGCCTCATCGGGGGCGTCCGGCTCTTTGGTAAGCAATTCCGCCAGCTTGCGCGTGGCAAGTCGCAGCTGCCGGATCCCAGCTACGGCGATCTGCGTCTGAAAATGCAGTGCCAGGGGGCTGTGCGTCGAGAGAAGATGTTCAAAGACGTCCCGGGTCAACTCAAGGGCGATCGAGTGAACTCGAGCGCGCACCGTCGCCGACCGTGGCGAGCGGTCGACGAGGGCCATCTGGCCGACGATCGCCCCGGCCCTCAATGTCGCGAGGACCCTGTCCGTGCCGTCGAGGCGCTTGACGACCTCGACCTCCCCAGTGGCGAGCAGGAAGCAGCTCTGACCGACCATGCCCTCCTTGCACATGCAGTCGCCGACCTTGTACTCGCGCGCCGGGGCCGCCGACGCCAGCATCTTCAACTCAGCGTTGCTGTAGTCCTGGAGCGACGACAACGCGCGCAGGTTGATCTGGGCCATGGCTAACTCCTGCAAGCCGTCGTTCGCGCGGCTATGGCCAGCGTCCTCGTTGCGTTCAGGTCCCCGAGACCTTCGCCCACAGCCGCGAGAAGAACGAGCCGGCGTCTGCCGCCTCAGCCTTGAATTGGCCCGTGATGCGTTGTTTCGACGGGGCGTCCTTGCTCGCTGGATCGAGCTCGCCGTCGATGCGCAGGTTGACCTTGCGCAGTCGGCGGGTCACATCGCCGATGACAGCGCCGACAATCGTTGCCGAGACCGACGGCGCGGTCTGCTGCAGCTGTTTGAGGCCGTCCAGGCTCAACTCGTAGACCGTGCAGCCTGTCGCGGTCACCACCGTCGCTGAGCGCGGCGCCGGATCGAAGACCGCCATCTCGCCGACGATCTCACCGGGACGGATCGTTCCCACGTTCGCTTTGTGGCCGTTGTTGTCGACGACCTCGACCCGCAGGATTCCGTCCGCAAGGACGATCATGGTCTTGCCTGGGTCCCCCTGGCGGAAGACCGTGTCACCCACCGGCAGACTCATGGGCCGCAGGACGCCGCAGAGCGCCTGCAATTCGTCGTCGCGCATCTGCTGGAACAGTTTGACTTGACGGAGCAATTCTGGAGAAGCCGCGGTCGCCACCTGACACCTCGACACAGAAAAGGGCCCAAGCACGGCCGGGCGGGTGGGATGACGGGACGACCGTGGCCGCGCAGGACCGAACAATAGCACATCCGATCGAGCGCGACTGTCAACTCCAGATCGGCGCAAGTCCAGATCGGCGAGGCCCCAAAGGGCCCCCGCGCCGCCGCCCCGCTTGCCTTGGCCGACCGGCTCGCGCATCCTGATGTGGTGACGTGTTCCGGCCTGCCGCACCCCATGAAGCACCGCGGTTTCGCCGCGACCGCAGTGATCGACTTTCTCCATTCAGGCGACGGTAGCGGGTTGGCCCGGCTGATCGCGGTAGCGTGGCTGATCACCGCGGCGTTGGCGTGTGCCGAGCCGCCGCGATGCGAATCTGGCCTGTGCCCGAGCGGGACGACGTGCAACTCGACCACCGGGCTTTGCGAGGAGGTTCACGGTGGCCTCGACCCCGCCCAGGTCGGTGTGCTCGGATCGATCGCTAGCGTCTCGGTGCCCGGCTTGCACGCCGCTTTTGCAGGTTGGTCGCCTGCGCGTCAGAGCCTGGTCGTCTTCGAACATGGAATCGGCTGGAAGGTGACTTTCGTCGCTGGGCCGTCGGCGAGCTCTGGCGAGGGGCCGGCCGGCGAGTCATCGGCCATGGCCGTCGACGCCGTTGGCACCCTTCACGTGGCCTACACGAGACAGTCTGACGCCACGTTGTGGCACGCTGTCGCAAAGGACGGTCTGTGGCAGCGAGTTCGCGTCGACGTTGCACCCGCTGGAGCAGTCGGCAGCAACGTCGCGCTTGCGGTCAGTCCTGTTGGACCCGTCATCGCCTGGCAGGCCGCGGGAGGCGGAGTGCACCTCAGCCGACTCAGCGCGGCCGGCCAGTGGACCGACGAGGTGGTGCCTGCGCCATCCGCAACCGCCGCCGGCGGGCTACCGGCGCTTCAACTTGGCGATTCGCTCGACATGACGGTCACCCCGAGCGGTGTGGTGATCGCGACGTACGACCGGGTCGAGGGCGATCTGGTTCTGGCCGCGCGCGCTGGAGCGGGCTGGAGCGTCTCGCGCCTCGCGGGGACCAACGCGGTGACCGGCGCCGACACCGGCGATGTGGGCCTGCCCTGTGCGCTCGCTCGCGGCCTGGGCGGCGAGCTCGTCGTCGCCTATCGCGACCGCACACGCAACCGCGTCATGATCGCGCGCAGCAAGTCCGGAGTCGTCGAGCACGAGGTCGTGGCCACGGGCGATTACGTGGTCGAGGGCACCGGCCAGGTCCGTCGCCATCTGATCGGTACCGCCCTCGATGTCGCCGTGTTGCCCAACGGCCGGGTCACTGTCGCCTACCAGGATGCGAGCCGCCTACGCGTCGTCGCCGCCGTCGAGAAGCCAGGCGGCGGCTATTACCGTTGGGACGTGCCAGGGGGCGACGAACCCCAAGCGTGGCCTACGATCGCGTCCCAGATCGACGGCACTGCACGCCTCGGATTCGTCGCGCTCGCGGCCGACCGCAGTCCGCCGTCCGGTCGTTTCGCGAGCTGGATGTTGCAGCAGGAGGTGGCGCCATGAGTCACCCCTGGCGTCCGCGCCGCCGCGGCCTCTTGAGTTGGGAGCCTCGGCGTCGCTGCCGAAGGCCGACTCTGGCCCTGTCGTTGTTCGTCTCCCTGCTATGTGGCACCAGCTGCGGATCGGAGTGGAAGCCGCTCGACTCTCCGATCGCCGCCGACCGTGCCGTGCCGTTCGCTGCGCGCATGGTGTTGGCGGATGGCGACCTGGCCGGCCTCGCTGGCGCGGTCCGCCTGTCTGGCGGCAAGGTCGTCGACATGGCGGCGGCGCCGCTGCCCTTGCCGGGCCCCAGCGGCTATCACCTCGCCTCGATCGTGGGCAACGCGGTCATTGGTGATGGCGTGGCCACCTGGACAGTCGAGGCCGATCTGGCCTTCCATTTTGACCTGCAGGTACCATCTGTCGCCCTCGCGGTGACTGCTCCCGGCGGCGCAGCATGTGCGTTCACATGGGCCGAGACGACCGGCGACTTCGGATTCGCGCTGCGGTTTGGCCGATCCAGTCAGGGCGTGGTGCAGGTCGCCCCGGCGACCGAACCGACGCTTGAACTGGACGCCGCAGCCCTGAGCGACCCCGACAAGTGTCTCGGCGCCGCCGGCCCGGTCGCCACCAGCGCGATCCTCGACCACATCGCCTCAACTCTCGAGACGGCGCTTGCAGCTC
This sequence comes from uncultured Myxococcales bacterium, assembly GCA_937915965.1. GTDB lineage: Bacteria > Myxococcota_A > UBA9042 > UBA9042 > UBA9042 > CALGHC01. The sequence goes on along the minus strand of CALGHC010000076.1, from coordinate 2,784 downwards.
GCTATGTCGGCGCGGCGACGGCCGTGGTTCGCGCTGTCTTCCCGCCCGGCACGGAGCGCGCTGGTCGGACAGCCCTGACGTCGCCGGGCGCCGCGGCCCAGCTCGAAGCTCGCCTGGCGATCCGCTATCACGACCTCGTCTCCCAGGGCGGCGAAACTGGCCACCTGATCGAGCGCGGCGACGGCTACGGAGCGGCTTTCCTTGAGGTCGGCTTCGACACCGATCGGCACGCGTGCGCGGTTGATGTGCCACCTCCAACGCTACCGCCGCAGGGTCCACCCACCAAGCCGACCAACGGCGAGAGCGGCGGGGTCTTGATGCGCCGCGCCCTGGTTCTCGCCCACCCGCTGCTGTCCCACCTCGCGTGGGTGGCGAATCGGGCGGGCACGTTATGCCGTTCCACCCACACGGGTTTTGGCGACGGCCTGCCCGCCTCGTGGGCAGGCGGTGTGCTGCCCGAGCTTGGTCCTTGGGTCGACGGGGCGCCGACCGGCGCGCGCTTCTGGCCTGGTGCGTCTCCCACCATTCAGGTTGTCGACACAGCCGCCGGCGGCGCCGCCCAGTGGGTGTTGCCGATGGCTCTGCTTGAGGTCAGCGGTCATGTGCGTGGCGTCGAGCTGATCGTGTTGCGCATCGAGGGTACCTTTCGTGTCGCCGTGCAGCCGAGCGTCGACTCCGAAGGCGGCATCCGGTTGGAGATCATCGATAGCCGGATCGACAGCGCCGTCGTGACCAGCCCGCTGCTCGCGCACGGCGCCGGCCAGTTCTCAAAACCGAACCTTTCCAAAATCGTCGCCGCGGCGATGGCGGGAATCTTCGCCGATGCCCAGCCGTTGCAAGCCACCGGGCTCCTGCCCGCCGATACGGTGGCGCTGGGTACGTTGCGTGTCGGCGAGAACCTGTGGATGTGGCTGGCTGGCGGGGCCCTGGCGGATGGCCGCTGAGGCGCCCTCGGCGGGAAGGGGCTGCTGAGCCCTTGAAGTTTGTGATAGTTCTGCTACCCCTTTGCCGCCCGGGCCGCGCCGCTGGTCCCACCCGACGACTGGAGTCGATCTATGGATAGTCGTTTGCAGTACCTTTGCCGGCCGTTTGGCCGGCCGTTTGGCCGGCCGTTTGGCCGTTCGTCTGGCCGTTCGTCTGGCCGTTCGTTGGGCGCCCGGATGGGGCGCGTTGTTGGCCTCGCGTCGATCGCGTGCCTCTTGGGTTCGGCCTTTCCCGTCGCTGCCCGCGCCGACACGGGGCGCTCGACCAAGCGAACTGTCCTGCAGTTCGAGAGCCGGCTGCGCGACGAAGAGCAGAAGGCGGTCTCAGGTTTGTTCCACATGGAATTCGCCCTGAAGAAACCCAAGCATCGTCGCCCGTTTTGGAAGGAGAAGCACTGGGTCGCGGTTGACAACGGCCGCTACTCGCTCCAGCTCGGCAAGGACAAGCGGTTGCCCAAGGGCTTCGACCCCAAGACGGCAATTCTGCAGGTGCGCGTCACGGATGTCGGTATGATCCTTGAGGAGCCTCTCGCCGGCGCGGACGCCTCCCTTGCCCAGGTGGACGAATCCGCTGCCGGCGGCAAGCGCATCGTTCAGTACGCCGAGAAGTCGGGGTTTGCCTACGACGCCGAACACTCGATGGCGACCGAGCGCCTCGGCACGTGGACCGCGAAGAAGCTGCAGGAGACGATCGATCAGCTCGAGAAGCGCAAGGTCAAGGTCAAGGTGGGGCGCAATCAGATCAACCTGACGTCGCTCGGCGGGACTGGCGGCACGGCCTTCGAGACGATCTGCCCGGCCGGAACCGTCATGGTCGGCATTCGCGGTCGCGCGGCGGCGCTCATCGACAACATTCAGGTAATCTGCGCCCCGTTCGAGTAGTCGCCACCCCGACCATTTGCTCCGAAGGGCCATGCTGGGTCGGGTAGGCGACGGACCGACGCCTCGGCGCTATGCTCCGGGCCAAGCAACCGCGGCGCCGCGCTGATCGTGCCGCGTCGCCCGCGTCAGCGGCGAGGGAAGTCCCCATCGCGAGGCAATCGATGACCCGCGCGACCACACCTGGGGCGATCGACTCGGTGCCACGCTCGTCCGCCGTGGTGTGCCTCCCGTCGTTGGGGTTGGCGGCGCTCGCGTCGTGCTTGATCGTGGGCTGCGCAGACGGCAACGATCTGGGCGGAATCTGGCACGCCGTCGTGCCGCCAGGTGACGTCCTCATCCACGACGACCAGGCGGTGCCGGCGTCTATCGGCGTCGAGCTCGTCATCGGCCACTACGGACCGGACATCGCCGGAGTCTTGCGCTACTACCGCAGCGACGACTTCATCGTGCCGCGCGAACCGACGCAACCATGGCTTGAGTGCCTCTGCAACTATCTGCATCAAGGCCGTTATAGCGGCGCCGTGATGACGTTTACCACGCGCGGCTGTGTTCCCGGTTCGGCGACTGAGGCAGACCTGCCGTTGCGAGGGCGTTTCGAATTCGACGCCGAGGGCGGACTTGGCGGCACGCTTTCGGTCAACCAACCCGACTCGCCGCTGTACGGGACGATGGAGACGCTGCATTTCGAACGAACCAGCACCGCCGGCGCGATCTTCGACAGCGATCTGACCTGTGAGCGGCCGGCAGCCGACGAAGGGAACCCGTACAATGGCCTGTAGACCGTCATGGTCTTCGACGTGTCCGCTCCTGGTGACGGTCGCCTTTGCGGCGCTGCTCGCCGTGCCGCGGCCGGCACGCAGCCAGGCGCCGACGGCGGTCCCGGCGCCGGGATGAACGCCTCCAGGGCTTCCCCCGCCGC
>CALGHC010000075.1 GCA_937915965.1 uncultured Myxococcales bacterium | reverse complement strand
CTCTCGGGGGCGGTGGTTGACCTGCATGCAGTGCCGCTGACCGTTCGAGCCTTCGTGGCCGATCTCACCCTGCGGATCGCCCAGGGCCACGGCTACCAGGAACTGGTCGGCCGGGTACTGCGCTCCGACTCGCCGATATTCGAGGGCATGAGCCCGCTTGCGCCAGGAATCGCCGAGCTGCCAGGAGTGCGTGTCGCCCGCGACATCGTCTATCGCGCCGGGGTGTCTGAGGGCGTCATCGAGGCGACGCCGACGGAGCAGCGCGCGGTCGCCCTGCCAGCAGCCTTGCGCACGACACGGCACGCCGACGGCTCGATCGTGATGGCAGAAGACCAGGGCCAGAGTCTGGTGGCCGAGGAGATCGTGACGGTGGGCGAGGCGATGGACCTGCTCCACATCACGAGGCAGGCCGTCATCAACGCTGTGCGCAGCGGCCGGGTCCGTGGCGAACAACACGGCAAGCTGTGGATTCTGTCGCGTGCCGACATCCTTCGCTACCGTGCGGAGCGCGAGGAACGGCGAGGAGCGCGCTGATGTCGCCGCCAGCCCGCCCGGCCAGAGACCGGTGCAGGTGGCGGTCGCGACGCGGCCGTGTAGAATCGTAAGCCGGACCCCCGGACCAACAGGGGGGCCAGCCGGATCGCGGCTGGGTCCGGCCAAGCCGCTGATGAGGTGGAGATGACTGCGCTGCCGCATCCGACTGCCAAACCTGCCAAGCCCAAGGGAAGCCTGCGCCGTTGGCTGCGATCGTGCGCCGTCGCGCTCGCGCTAGCGGCAGCGTCGGGGCCGGCGTCCGCCGTCTTCGCCCAGGCCGGCGCCGAGACGAAGCCGGCCGTCGACGAGCGGGCAGTCCGCCGAGCTGTCGCCGAGCTCTCCAAGCGCATCGTCGCCGCCGAGCCGGGGCCGCAGCGCTACAAAGACGTCGACACCCTGATTGAGATGGGCGAGCCGGCTTGGCCCGCTGTTCGCGACCAGCTCGCTGGTCTGCGCGAGGCCAAGGAGGGCGAGGCGATCGTCGTCGACCTGCTCTTGGGCTTCGGCGCGACGAGCTACGACGATCTGATCATCTCTGTGCCGAGCCTCGGCGACGACGCGGCCCGCCGCATCGTCAAAGTGGTCCTGCGCAGGCCCGAAGACGAGCGCCAGACTCGCCTCCTCGCCGCAATGGTGCCGCGACGCGACGACGAGGTCCTGCTTTCTACCTTGCCGGTGTTGATGACCCGCAAACACGCTGCGGTCGTTCCGCGCTTGATCGAACTTGTCGATGACAGCCGACCGCGACTTGCTGGGTACGCAATCGACACGCTGGGAGCCGGCCGCCACGCCAACGCGCTTCAGCCCATGATTCGGCTGCTTGGAATCGAGCAACGCCGTGCCACGAAAGAGAACCAATGGCTGCGCCTGAAGCTGATCGCCGCGGTAGGGCGCATCGGTGGGGAGGCAGCCGTGCCGCCGCTGATGGAGGCCATTGGCATGCCGGACCAGCGCGGCGGGACGCTTGACGCGCTGTCCACCGTCGGTCAGCCGGCCGTCCAGGCAGCGCTATTCCTGCTGCGGACAGCCACCGGCGAGCGCATCGCTACTGCCGCTGAGGTCCTGTCGCATCTGCGCTTGCAGGCTGCGCCAGCGCTGGTGGAGCTGCTCAACGCGGGCGACCAGCGCACCCGGGAACTGGCCACCGACCTGCTCGCGTGGCTGGCTGTCCCCGAGGTCCGCACCGAAGTAGTGCGCATGGTCCTCGAGGAGCGCTTCGTCGACCCGCGCGACGGTATCCGCCTGGCCGCGACGATGTACGACGAGTCAGTTCGAGACATGATGCTGCAGATCGTCGAGAAGAGCCGAGATCCGGAGCTGCGGGTCTTCGTCGTCGAGCAGCTTTGGCGGCTGCGTGACCCCGACACGTTCCGAGCGCTGCGCGTGCTCGCCGGCCGCGACAAACAGGAGGAGGTCCGCCTCAGCGCCGTGCAGGCTGTCGCTGGAAGCGGCGATCCAAACGCCCTGCCCTTGCTGCGAAAGCTGGTGCGCGAGACCAACCGCAACGTTCGCATCGCTGCCCTTGAAGCGCTCAGCCGCCTGGACACGTTCGAGAACGCGGTGCCCGCGATCGCGCCGCTGCTCGGAGACCCGAACGAGAAGGTCTTCCGCGCGGCCCTGGCGGCCCTTCGCCAGCTCTCCTTTCACACCGGCCCGCGCCGCGAAGGCCAATGGAACGCGTGGTTCCGAGCCGAGACCAACCGCGAGATCCCGGACTGGGAGTCCCTTCGCGGCACCGTTCACAAGTTCGACGTGGACGCCCACGAGATGAGCTACCTGGAAGTCGGGGAAGGCGAGAAGACGATCGTAGTCGTCAGTGGCCCTCCGTTCCGCGATGCGACGCACCTCGTGCCACACGTGTACCGCCTGGCCGACGACTACCGCGTCGTCGTCATGAAGCGCGGCGCATCGGTGTACCGGGGAGCCGAGGCTGATCTCGAACAGATGAGCCGAGAGCTTGAGGCGCTGCTGCGGCGGCTGGGCTCGAGCCAGCCTGTGGTTCTCCTCGCAGACCTCTCGGGCGCGCACTTTGCCCTACGCTACAGCAGCAGCCACCGACGCGACGTGTCGAAGGTCATCCTGCACGGCGGTATGTGGCCGACACCGGAAGCCATCGACCGTCTGCCCGCGCAGGTTCAGGCGACGATCTCGCCGATATTCCGCGACGACATCCAATGGGCGATGCAAGCGAAGTGGCGGATGCTCCCGCGTTTGCGCTACCGGATGGTCATGCGTGGCCTTTTGTCGGGGCTCCTGGCGAACTGGGAATACGGGCGCCGCGTCTACATCGACAACGTCGCAGTGGACGCATTCGAACCCGAGGTCCTCGACCGGATGCGCGCGGAGTACCAACGCTTTGATCCGACAAAGGTGCGCAAGCCGGTCTTGCTGCTGGTGGGCGCCAAAGCACCTTGGGCCAAAACGACAATCGCTGACGTCAAGGCCCTGCGCGGCAAGATCGCCAGACGACTGCAGGTCGTGGAGATCGCCAACGCCGGTTGGATGCCCTTGCTTGAGAACCCAGACGCGGCCTTCGAGGCGATCGAGAACTTCCTCGACGATTGAATGGCAGCGGGGCACGTGCCGCCATGGCGCCTCGGCGGCAGCGCCATCGCCTTGCAGCGTTCCACACCTGATGCGGCCTGTACCGGGCTCGCAGACGACGTTTCAGGTGCCGGGCACTTGACGTGGGACGCGAGGGGACGTACACCGCGCGCCCCTCCTCGTGCACGTCCGGGATCAGCCCGGGCGGCCACTGAGGACGCAAGACGGCGACAAAGGCGGAATCGCCAAGCCGGCTTGCACGCAAGACGCCCGGCTCCTGACTCGACGCCACGGCACCGCACGCGCCCTTCTGGGTGCGGGCGGCCGAGAACAGGAGACGGTCGCCGCTCTTCCCGTCTCGCGGGACAAAGGACACGCTCGGCCAAGTCCAGCGTGCCGGTCACAAGCGACGGGGGAAGGAGAACGACGCGGTGTACACGGACCTAGATAAGCTGCGCAACATCGGAATCTCTGCTCATATCGACAGCGGCAAGACGACGCTGACTGAGCGAATTCTGTTCTACACGGACCGAATTCGCACCATTCACGACGTGCGCGGCAAGGACGGCGTCGGCGCCAAGATGGACTCGATGGAGCTGGAGCGTGAGCGCGGCATCACGATCCAGTCGGCAGCGACCCATTGCTCGTGGGGAAGCCACCACATCAACATCATCGACACCCCTGGACACGTCGACTTCACCGTCGAGGTCGAGCGCGCGCTGCGTGTTCTCGATGGCGCGGTCCTCGTGCTGTGTTCCGTGGCCGGCGTGCAGAGCCAGTCACTGACGGTAGATCGGCAGATGCGCCGGTATAGCGTGCCGCGCATCGCGTTCATCAACAAATGCGACCGGGTTGGCGCCAACCCCCTCAGGGTCCGCGACCAGCTGCGCGAGAAGCTCGGCCACGACCCGGTCCTGTTGCAGTTGCCAATCGGACTTGAGGACCGCTTCACCGGCGTCGTCGACCTGATCCGCATGAAGGCGCTCCTGTTCGAGGGCGAAAGCGGCGAGCGCATCGTCGAGAAGGAGATCCCCGCCGACATGGTCAACGAGGCCGTGGCCGCACGCGACCAGATGCTGGACGCGGTGTCGATGTACTCCGACGAGCTCACCGAGGCGATCTTGGAGGAGGACGTCAGCGAGGGCCTGATCTACGAGGCGATCCGCAAGGCGACCATCGAGCTGAAGATTACTCCCGTGATGATCGGCTCTGCGTACAAGAACAAGGGGGTGCAGCCACTCCTCGACGCGGTCATCCGCTTTCTGCCCGCGCCCTCGGACGTCGAGGTAAACGGTGTCGACATCGAGGACGGCGACGCTCCGATTGCCCTGAAGCCCGCCATCGACGAGCCAGTTGTCGCATTGGCGTTCAAACTCGAAGATGGCCGCTACGGGCAGCTGACCTACCTGCGCGTCTACCAGGGCAAGCTCGAACGCGACGACACCATCACCAACATGCGCAGCGGAAAGCGCCACAAAGTCGGTCGACTGGTGCGCATGCACTCTGACGAGATGGAGGAGATCCGCGCCGCAGGTGCGGGGGACATAGTCGCCATGTTCGGCATCGACTGCCATTCGGGTGACACGTTCACGGACGGCCATCTGCAGGTCGCCATGACCTCGATGTTCGTGCCTGAGCCGGTGATCTCGCTGTCGGTCAAGCCGGCCGACGCGAAGAGCGAGACCAACTTCTCCAAGGCTCTCAATCGTTTCGTCAAGGAAGACCCAACGTTCCGAGTCGGCATGGACGAGGAATCCGGCGAGACCATCATCCGCGGCATGGGTGAGCTGCACTTGGAGGTCTACGTCGAGCGGATGCGCCGAGAATACGGCGTCGCGACGGTCACGTCGGCCCCACAGGTTGCCTATCGCGAGGCGATCACCCGTCGGGCTGATTATGGCTACACGCACCGCAAGCAGACGGGAGGCTCGGGTCAGTTCGGCAGGGTCGTGGGCTGGATCGAACCCTGCGAGGAGCAGGACTTCGAATTTGTCGACAAGGTCTCTGGCGGCTCCATCCCACGCGAGTACATCAGCTCGGTCGAGAAGGGCTTCAAGTCCATGCTCCTCAAGGGCCCGCGGCTCGGCTTCCCGGTCGTTGGTGTGCGGATCGTCCTCAATGACGGCCAATCGCACGCGGTCGACTCATCCGACGTCGCGTTTCAGGAAGCCGCCCGCGGCGCCTGGCGCGAGGTCTACTCCAAGGCCGGTCCGCGAATCCTCGAGCCGATCATGCGGGTCGCGTGCGAGGGTCCGCCGGAGTTCTCGGGCGCCGTACTCGGTACGCTCATGCAGCGCCGCGGCATGATCATTGGCAGCCAGGAAGAAGACGGAATGTGCCGAATCGAGGCAGATGTCCCGCTCGCCGAGATGTTTGGCTATGCAACGGTCCTGCGTTCATCGACGCAGGGCAAGGCAGAGTTCACGATGGAGTTCTCGCGCTACGTGCCGGTCCCGGTGAGCGTCGAGGAGGACCTGATCGCCAAGGCGGCGAAGGCCAAGAAGGCCTGAGCGTCGGCGAACCCGCCGCTGCAGCCGCGCCCCTGACGGCGTGGCGCCCGCGCCCCGAAGACGGCGAGCGCGGCTGGAGGACACGATGATGTACCGCAAGGAAGTCAACGCGCAGAGCCCTCTGCGTATCCTCGAAGCGTCCATGCACGGCGGTCTGGGAAAAGGCAACCTCGGCGTGATCATGGCCCGCGCCGGCGTCGGCAAGACCGCCTGCCTCATCCAGATCGCGCTCGACGACCTCATGCACGACAAGGACGTCCTGCACATCGCTCTGGGTCAGACACTCGACCACGTGAGTGCCTGGTACGGCGGCATCTTCGAGGACCTGGCGCGCGCGACAGACCTCGAAGACCGGGACGGCGTGCGCGCCAGCATCGGCCGCCATCGCATCATTCAGTGTTACAGCAAGAGGGCGCTGACCGCGGCGGCTCTCGACGAGCTCCTCGACCGGCTCAGCGAGCACGCCGGCTTCCGGCCGGCGGCCGTGCTGATCGACGACTTCGACTGGAGCGGCGCGGCCGAGGACAACGTGGCGACCCTGAGCGGCTGGAAGGCCGCAGCGGGGCGCGTCGGCGCAGAGTTGTGGCTGACCGCTCAGGTCCATCGCGACGAAGTCGGCGCCCACCCCGAGACAATGCCGGAGCCCGGCCCGGGTTCGGCGGACCTCATCGACGTGGCGATCTTCCTGGAGCCACGGGCCGCCCACGTGGAGTTGCGGCTGCTCAAGGACCACGACAACCCTTCGCCGGCCAGCGCCGGCCTTCGCCTGCACCCCGAGACGATGCGGTTGACTGGCGCCGAAATCGAAGCGCCCAGCGACCCGCGGCTGCCCAGCCAGGCGAGCACCCTGCTGACCGGCGGCGCCGAAGGCGCCGAAGCGGAGTTCGGTGCTTGCGCCGAGCAGTGGGGCCTGCGCGAGGTGGTCTTGGCCTTTGACGGCCAGCATCCCGCGCGCACACGTGGAGTGCGCGTCCTGAGCGGGGAAGAGCTTGAATTCGGCAATGTCAGCGACACCTACCTGCAAGCGCGCCTTGGCCGCTCGTTGCCGCAGAAGGCTGACGTCCGCAACGCACTGCGGGCCCTGTGGCATGTCGTCAACCCGGCGGGAGAGGTGTTCTCGGTGGGTACCATTCAAGACGACGACACGGTCTCGGGTGGCACGGGCTGGGCTGTCGAGCTCGCCCGTCACTGGGACAAGCCCGTCTACGTCTTTGACCAGGACAAGGGCGCTTGGTTCGAGTGGTCCGCCAACGCGTGGCGAGCGTGCACCGAAGAGCCGGTGATTCGACGCACGCGCTTCGCCGGCACGGGCACCCGCAACCTCACGGACGCGGGCCGCAAGGCCATTGGCGCGCTGTTCGCGCGCAGCTTCGGCCGGTAATTCCGGAACCCATGCGGGACGTGACGGCCACGTCTCGGTCGCACCATCGCCTGCGCGGGTCAGGCCTCTAGCAATACCTTGACGTGTTCGACAGAGCCAGCGGCTGCGAGTGCCGCCACTCCGTCTTTCAGCGCATAGCGGGCCGATATCAGCGGTCGCGGATCGATCGCCCCGCTCGCGAGCAGGCGCAGGGCCGGCGCGAACGGACCGCAGCGCGATCCGACCAGCCGAATCTCGTCAATGACCCATGGAGTTGGCGCGAGCGCCCCCGCATCGTGCACGGTGGTTTTGAGAACGATCGTGCCGCGGGGCCGGACCAAACGGGTCGCCAACGCCAGTCCATCGGCACTTCCCGTGGCATCCACGACAATGTCGGCAGCGGAGCTCGCGTCAAGACCGCCGAAGAGGGGGCCTTCGTTGTCGAGGCTCGCGAGCGTTCGCCGTTCAATACCAACCGGCAGAAGGGTGAGCCGCGCCGCGTTTCGGCTGACAACGGCGACGCGCGCGCCGGCGAGGGCGAGGACCCGGGCGCACAGCTGACCAAGACGGCCCGCGCCGAGGACGACGACGCGTTCGGACGGACGCACATGGATCTGTTCAAGGATCTCGAGGGCCGCGGCGAGGGGCTCAACGAAGACGGCGGCGGCGTCGGCCACTCCCTCGGGGACCTCGTGGAGGTTCGCGACCGGCAAAGAGAAGCGAGACGCAAAGGCACCACCGCGGCCAGCGATTCCGAGCACGGTCCGGGTAGGGCAATGTGTCGGTCGACCGGACCGGCAGCTCGGACAGGCGCCGCATGGGCAGTTGATCTCGCCAACCACCCGCCGGCCGACCCATGTCGGGTCCGGCGACGCCTCAACGACGCCGACCCACTCGTGACCCAGGACGCCCTCGAAGCCCATATAGCCGCGGATCAACTCCAGATCTGTCGCACAGATTCCACCCAGGCGGAGGCGCACAGTCGCCTCGCCGGCCTGGGGTACGAAGGCGTGTCCAAGGCGAACCGCCGGGCCGTCGGCTGTCAGGACGAGGGCGGTCGATTCATGTGAGGCGGTGGGCGTCATGGTGCGGGCCTACCCCTTGAACTCCACCAACTCGACATCGAAGACCAACATGCCGGCCGGCTTGCCGGGCTTGCCGTCGTAGGCGAGCTTGCTTGGCAGCCAGAAGCGGGCCTTCTGACCAGGAACGAGCAGCTGCAGGCCTTCGGTCCAGCCGGCGATCACACCGCTGAGCGGGAAGCTGGCGGTCTCTCCGGGGCCGGTAAAATCGAAGCAATGGCCGTTTGTTGTCCAGCCGGCGTAGTGGACGGTGACCATGCTCGCGACGGTCGGGTGGTCGCCGCCCTTGCCCGGCTCAAGGGACTTCCAGGCGAGGCCGGACTTCGTCTTGACCGCATCCTTGGGCGCCCTGCGGACATCGGCGGGCGCGGTCGGCGCGGCGAAGTGCTTGACGAGCTCGAGGTCCACGACGCGGTCGCCGAGCTTGCGCGCGTTGCCACGCGAGCGCGGGTGGGCGAGCTTCGCCGGGATCCAGCAGATCCGCCGTTCGCCCGGGAGCATCGCAGCCAGCGCGCGCTGCCAGCCTTCAACAGCCTTGGCGACGGTCATCTGCTTGGGTTGGCGGGTCCGCCAGGTCGTCCCCTTGAGTTGGCCGTCCAGCGTCCACGTGCTGTAGTGCATGAAGACTGTGTCGTCGGCTTTGGGGTTCAAGTCGCCCGCACCCTCCTTGAGGACCTTGCAGGTGATGCCGTTCTTGCGGGTCGCATCCTTGGGCGGCGCTCCGACACCATCCGGAGCGCGCTGGCGCAGGTCGGCCTCCGCCTTGAGATCGACCACAGCCGGCGCAGCTGGCACAGGCGCAGTGTCTTCGCTGGCCGAGGTGTCCTCGGAGGCCGCGATATCGTTCGCAGCCGCCGCAGCCGCCGCAGCCGTCAGAGCCGTGACGGCCGCGGCGTCGGTTTCAACGGGCGCGCCTGCGTGAGCGGTTGGTGCAGCCGCCGAGGCTCCATCCTCCTTGCTGCATGCCAGCCCGGTCAGACTGAGGAGGACCGCGACCGCCAGCAACGTGCAGGTCGTTGCCTGCCCGTGACGCACTCGGAGAATCCGGATCATCGCGACCTCCACGCGGACCTCGAATTGGCCCGGCGCTCCCGGTGTAACGCGCCCCCATGACAACAACAAGCGATCGGCCCTACAACACGGCAACCGGTCGTTGACCGGCCGCTTCGACGAGGCGATCCTGCCCGCCCAGCCACGGAGGCCCCATGCCGATTCGACCAACCGCTGTCGCGACCGCCACGGCCCTCGTCTTCGCGGCAGCGCTGCCCGGATGTGCGTCCACCATCTATGAACCGCGCCACCCCTGCACGTTGTCGATGCAGCAGGCGGGCATGATCCCGTATTGGCGCGTCGGCCAGCGTGAGTACGAGGGGGGCGCCCTCGGCGGCCATCTCGAGCTCGCCACCATGGCCGTGCCCGAGGCGCGTGAATACGCGGCCGACGCCCGTAGGGCCGGATTCGCAGGTCTGGGCCTGTACGTCGGCGGTCTATCGCTGATGATAGCCTCACCGATCGGGCTGATCGGCACCGACCTGGAGAACGAGCCGGGGCTGGGGGTGGTGGCGGTCGGTTCCGTACTGGTTGTCGGCGCGGCTGTCGCGTTCCTGGGCGTGCACTACCTCGCGCTCTCTCAGGCGCGCCAGCTCGACGCGATCAACGCGTACAACGACACGGTCGTGCTGCAGGGTTGCCCGGGCGGGGCCAACGTTCCGATGACGACTCCGCCGCCACCGATCGCCGTGCCGGCACCGGCGGAGGCGGCCGCACCAGCGCAGTCGGCCGCACCAGCGC